>DATCIL010000117.1:0-3827 GCA_036507795.1 Anaerolineales bacterium
AGGATCACCGCCATCTTTACGTGTCAAGAGCAGGTTATCGCCTTGCACAGGATTACCTTGAAAGTAAAGTCTGCCCTCGGTGGGCTCGTGAAGCCGGGTCAACACGCGCCCCAAAGTGGTCTTCCCACAGCCGCTTTCACCCACCAGCCCAAGGGTTTCCCCGGGAAAGATTTTTAGGCTCACCCCATCTACCGCGCGGACAACCCGCTGGCGCGCCCCAGCCATGAACTGCGCTAATAAGCTGGGACGAAGGTAAAAATACTTGCGGATATCTCGCGCTTCGACCAGGGGGATCGAATTCCGACCGTCCTCAGAAAGGTTCATCTACTCCTCACCAGGTCACCCCAACGCCAGTCGACCTCCCGGTGAAAGCCGGTGTGTAAGAGGCAGCGGCTTTGCTGGACCGTGCTGGTCTCAACCATGGGAATTGAGCCTTGTTCGCACACCGCTTGGCGATGCGGACAGCGCGGGGCGAAAGCGCATCCAGGAGGCAGGACCGCCAGATCCGGCACGTTGCCAGGTATAGGTTGGACCCGCTTCTCGGCTGCGGAAATCTGCGGGCGGCAATCCAGCAATCCTTGTGTGTAAGGATGTTGAGGATTTGCGACCACCTCATCACTCGGTCCCAGCTCAACAATTCGCCCCGCGTACATCACCGCGATGCTATCACAGAACTCTGCTGCCACGCCCAAATCGTGGGTCACGAGGATAATGGCTGTATCGTGCTCCTGGTTGATGCGGCGCATCAGATCGAGGATCTGAGCCTGGATCGTAACGTCGAGAGCGGTAGTTGGCTCGTCTGCCAGAAGCAGCGCCGGCCCGCATACCAGGGCAATGGCGATGAGAGCCCGCTGCTGCATACCCCCAGAGAACTGGTGCGGATAAGCGGTATAGCGGTCCATGGGGGCAGGAATGCCGACCTCATCCATGACCGCCAATACGCGGG
This sequence comes from Anaerolineales bacterium, assembly GCA_036507795.1. GTDB lineage: Bacteria > Chloroflexota > Anaerolineae > Anaerolineales > UBA4823 > DASQQR01. Next base: position 947 of record DATCIL010000117.1, read on the forward strand.
CTTTTTCACTGGCGCGTTGCGCAAAATCAAAAGGCCAGGGCAAACCGGCGTCTGCAATAATCTGGTGCAGGCGCAGCGACTCGCGGATTTGTTCACCCACTGTGAATGCCGGATTCAGGGTAGAAAGAGGGTCCTGGAATATCATGGCAATTTCCTTACCCCGCACAGTCCGAATGGCTCGCTGGGACAGCTCCACCAGGTTTTGACCCCGAAAAAGGATCTCCCCGCCAGAGATCTCCCCCGGGCGGCGGATCAAGCGTAGGATCGAGAGCAGCACGGTGCTTTTACCACAACCGGACTCTCCTACAATGCCCAGGATTTCACCTCGAGACACTTTAAGGTTGAGGCTCTCCACTGCGCGCACCTGCCCGCGTTTAGAGGGATATATTGTGGTCAAATTGCGCACTTCTAGCAAGGTGTTGTTATCCAACACGGACCTCCGCCTGACTCAAACTAACCCTCAATTTTCAACCGCGGATCCAGGATGTCCCTCAACCCCTCCCCGAAGACGTTAATGGCCATCACCAGGATCAAGATCGCGAAACCTGGAAAGGTGGATACCCACCATGCTACCAATAAATAATCTCGGCCGGCCGCCACCATGGAACCCCACGCCGGCGTAGGAGGCTGGATGCCCAGGCCCAGGAAGCTCAAACTGGCTTCCATGATGATCATATCACCCATGCGCAGTGTGCCCAGCACGAACACCGATTGAATGATATTTGGCAGGATCTCTCGGAGGATAATCGCGGCGTTATTCTGGCCGGTGGCGCGCGCCGCCTCAACATATTCCTGGGTTTTCTCTGAGAGCATTTCACCGCGCACCAGGCGGAAGAATTCCACCCAGCCCTTGAAGGTCAGGGCCAGGATCAGGTTGGTAAATCCGGGTCCCAGAAATGCCATTACCCCAATGGCAAAAATCAAAAACGGGAAGGCCAGTAGCAAATCCGCAAAACGTGAGACGATACCGTCGAGACGACCCCGGTAGTAGCCGGCGAGCGCCCCCAGAGTAGTTCCGGCGGTAATGGAAATACCCACAGAGAGCAGTCCAACCAGCAGGGAAACCCGCGCGCCATAAATGATGCGGCTCAGGATATCCCGGCCCTGAGAATCCGTACCCAAGGGAAATTCCCACGTGCCCTCGGCGTGCCAGGCGGGCGGATCCAGGCGCAAGCGCAGATCCCCGCGCCTGGGGTCGTGACGGGAAACCTGGGGAGCAAGGATCGCCCCCAGCAGGTAAAGCAGGACGACCATCCCACCCAGGAGGGATAGGGGATGCCGGCGCAATTCCAGCAGGAATTCAGCCGTGTTGCGCCGCCAAATCTGCAAGCGGATGCGCCACAGGTACACCTGGCGTTGAAAAGGGGTTCTGATTCCGGGTGCGATATCCATCACAGGTCGATCTTAGGATTCAGATAAACGTAGAGCACATCTACGATCAGGTTAGCCATCACGAAGGTGAAGGCATATACCATCACCGCCCCCTGTACCAGGGGAAAGTCGCGGTCGAAAATGGCGCCCACCACCATCCGCCCCAGTCCCGGCCAACCGAAGACGGTTTCCACGATCATATTTCCGCCTAAGAGCACGCCAACTTGCAAACCGACGACAGTCACGGTGGGGATCAGGGCATTTCTGAGGGCGTGCTTTAAGATCACACTCCATTCCGGGGCGCCTTTGCTGCGCGCCAGGGTGACGAAATCCGAACGCAGCGTCTCCAACATGCTCGAACGCAGCACCCGCGCCACGACGGCCATCACAGGCGCCCCTAAGGTCACCGAGGGGAGAACCAGGTGTGTCAGGCTGCTGGTCAACGCTTTTTTATTCTGAGTTAGAAGGCTGTCCAGCACGTGGAAACCGGTGATGGGCTGCAACTGGGCATCGAAGCCGATGCGCCCCTGCACCGGAAGCCAGTGAAGGCGAACGGCGAAAAACAAGATCAGGATGATGCCCAGCCAGAAGCCGGGCATAGATATTCCCAAAAAGGCGCCAGCCATGCTGAAGCGGTCCAGGAGCGAATTCTGGCGCGCCGCGGAAATCACGCCAATGGGCAGGGCAATGATTAAACTGAAGAACAGCGCACCCACAGCCAGCTCGATGGTGGCCGGCAAGCGCTCTGCGATCAGGGTGGTGACAGGGCGTTTTTGAACATACGAATACCCCAGGTCGCCGCGCACCGCATCTTTGAGGAACAGCCACAGCTGGATATGCAGCGGCTCGTCCAGGTGAAACTCAGCCCGCAGCTGTTTGAGCTCGCCAGCTGAAACCGCCCCGCCCTGACCCATCATAATATCCACGGGATCTCCGGGAGTCAGGCGCATGAAGAGAAAGACCACGATGGCGACGCCAAACATGATCGGAATGGCGGTCAGGGCGCGCTCCAGAATTTTGACACCTCTCATCTGTCCCTCGGCGCTGCGGATGTACCCACTTTAATAAAAAAACCACAAGGTTGTCATGAACGCAAAGCCTTGCGAAGGTCCACCGCAGGTGCCTCCGCCTTGAATGGAAACCTTCGCAAGGCTGGTTCCAAGTCTGGCGCGAAGGACACGAAGAAAATCACGAAAAATTTACGCTCTTCGTGCCTTCGCGGTACAAACTGGCGCTTCTCCGGCAGGGTCTTGCAGCTTATGGACCCAGGCAAACGTCGTGCAAGTTAATCCGGCTGTCAGCGGCCGGCTCCCAGTTCTGGACGCGCTCGGAAGCGGCTTCAGCTTCATCAGGCAGGATCAGGAAGACCGCCGGCGCTTCATCGTAGACAATTTGCTGTGCTTCGTCGTAGATCTCTTGCCGGGCAGCCTCATCCGCGGTTGTCTCTCCCAGCAGGGTGAGTTCGTTGACTCTTTCGTTATTATAGCCTGAGAAATTAGCGCGACCGTAA
>DATCIL010000118.1:0-4601 GCA_036507795.1 Anaerolineales bacterium
GAGATAGACATGGCAAAGACATTTGGGGGACCTTTCAAACGCGCCGTGGATCTGACCCACCCGATCACCGAGGATTTCCCCACCTTCTTCGGCCCGCCCAACCTGGAAATCGAAACCCTGTTCACCTTTGAGGCAAACGGCTTCAATATGTTCCGCTGGCTGCTGGTCGAGCACACCGGCACCCACATGGATGCGCCTTTCCATTTCTCGCCCGACGGCATGACGGCGGACCAAATCCCCCTCTCCCAGCTGATCGTGCCGCTGGCCGTCGTCGATATCCGCCAAAAGGCAGAAACCAACCCCGACGCCCAGGTGACGCCCGAGGATCTGATTGGCTGGGAACACCGCCACGGGCGCATCCCGAAGGATGCCTGCGTGGCGATGAACAGCGGCTGGGCAGATAAGGTCGACACGCCCGAGTTTCGCAACGCCGACGCAAACGGAGTGATGCACTTCCCGGGGTTCCACGTCGAGGCGGTCGATTTCCTGCTCGAAGAGCGCCAGGTCACCGGCATCGCCGTAGATACCCTGAGCCTGGATTTTGGTCCATCGCCCGATTTCGCCACACACTTGCGCTGGCTGCCCACCAACCGCTGGGGGCTGGAAGCGGTGGCTAACCTGGACTCGATCCCGCCCCGAGGGGCGACCCTGATCACGGCCGTGCATAAGGTTGCCGGCGCATCCGGAGGGATCAGCCGCTTGATTGCCCTGGCGCCCGGGGCCAGAGAAGACTAATGCAGTAGTATCTATAGACGAGACGCAAGGGTTTCATCGAGGTCTTCATCGCATATGCGATCATCTTGATCAATTACAACATAACGTTAATTTCGTCCTTAACAGACTTTCTGGAGGCGTTTCTCGATATTGTCATCGTAGGCGCCTTTCGTGAAAGCGAGATCGCTCTGGATAATATCCCGTCCCTGGATCCGGATATCCTCGTCGTCGACCTGGATATGCAAAACTTGCCGGGAGTGGAGGTCATCCGGCAACTGCGGAGGACCTCAGCGGAAAGCGCCATTGTGGCCATCGCCACGGCCAATACCGAGGGATTTAAGGAATCCATCCTTGGAGCGGGCGCGAACGCCTATATTCCTAAGGCGAGGCTGGCTAAAGACCTGGTTCCGGCCATGCGGCAGGAGATATCCAGGTTATGCGGGTGAAGCGCGGAAGAGGTTGGACGCGGATTTACGCGGATGAACGCGGATTCCATAATGAATTGCCAGACAATCTTCCCGTTCCCGGCGACGATGGTGGAGCGAGCCATCTAAAAGGCTTGCGCCTTCCCGGTGTCCCTCTGTGGTCTACGTCAGGGCAGCTCGTCGATTTGGCGCAGCTATCCGGTAGAACCGTCCTTTACTGTTACCCGCGCACCGGCAGACCGGGTGTTGAACAGCCTGCAGGCTGGAGCGAAATTCCCGGGGCCGTGGGATGTACCCCGCAGTCGTGTGCCTTCAGAGATCATTATCGAGAATTGCAGGCCTTCGGCGCAAGGGTTTTCGGCCTCAGCACCCAGGATAGCGATTATCAGCGCGAAGCTGTCGCCAGGCTACATCTGCCATTTGAATTACTGAGCGATAACCGGCTTGAATTCGCGCGCGCTATAGGGCTGCCGGTATTTGAAATAGATGCGATGACTTTGATAAAACGGATAACGCTGATCCTCCGCGATGGACTTGTTGAGAAGGTTTTTTATCCCGTCTTTCCTCCCGATAAAAACGCGGAAGAAGTTATCACATGGCTCGCAGAGCGGCTAGAAAAAAATTAGCGGTTCACCAGTAGTTCCGAAACAGGTTTTCTTCGGGCTTGAATTTGGGATCATTGGATTTATCGCTGGCGCAATTGGGGCATCAGTGATGTATAGCGTATTGCGCAGGACGGATCTGGTGCTTCTCGCGAGGAAATATGTATCGTTTATACAGCTTCGCCACCAGTTTTTCTGTGGCCTATATTAATCCGAAATTGTAAGGTTTTTGTTAGTTTTAAATGTTTGGTTCGTGATATACTGAAGATATCCAAACAATATTCTACAACGCACTTAGTCATCATTGATCGTTGAAGCATTGGATAGGCCCCCAGAGATGGGGGCATTTTTTTTGGAGCTTCTGCAGGTGTTTTAACACAAAGGATCACGAAGGTTGGCACAAAGGTCATTATGGATTTAATAATTGGGATTTGCGAATTGCGGGAGAAGATGCAGGGAGAAGATGCAGGATGCAGATTGGAAGACGCAACTGAATTGGACACGGATTCTACGGATTTGGACGGATTATTACGGATCTGATGCTAAGCATGCTTGTAGCCGGGCCGGCGTGTGGGGTTTCCCCCGCTGGATCGTCGCCAGGATACCTGATCACCGATGAGGTCAAGTGGATGATCAGCGCCGGCCAATGAGGTGCAGCCATGGGTTTTCCTAAGGAGACCATGCGAATCAAGAGAGAGAAGTCAAACTTCCTGGAAGCTGGGGGCTTACGGGAAGTTCCAGGGGTTCTATGGAGCTGTTTGAGTGGCCTCCGTAGGGCTTACGCCGGTGATTAGCGGCTGGGTTGGCTCGGGTTGAGAGGGTGTATCCGCCGGGGCCACCGCAGCGTCTCCGGCAGAGATGCGGAGAAGGATGCCGACCAGGAGAACGTCCGGGTTTTCCAGGTTGTTTTCGGCCATGAGGGCGTCGACGGTGGTGTTGTAACGCAGGGCGATGGAGGCCAGGGTGTCGCCCTCGACCACCTGGTGCTCGATGACCTGGCCGGAATCCTGGGGGGCGGCGGCTGCGCTGGGAGATTGGACGCTGGCGGAGCCGGCGGAGGGGAGGAGGATTTCCTGGCCGACGGTCAGGAAGTCTGGATCGAGACCGGGATTGAGGTCGAGGATGGCCTGCATGGTGAGGTTATATTGAGCCATTATGCTGCCGAGGGTGTCGCCTTCCTTGACGATGTAGACGGTGGTATCGCCGCCGGTTGCCGGTTCAATGGATAGAGGCTCTTCGCCGATCAGGGAGACGGGGGGTTCAGCCGGCGGCAGGGTGGCGGTGGGCGTCTCAGCGGGTAGCGGAGTCTCGCTCGGCGCCGAGGTTTCGGTAGCGGGGAGGGCGAGGGGCAGCAGGCCGGAGTTGATCACCCGGTAGACGAGGTAGGTGGCGCCAATGATGAGAAGGGCAACGGCAATTCCGTAGAGGAGGGGAATCTGCTCCGCCATTTGCTTGCGCCGGCGGTAGGACTCGATCACGTCTTTGGCAGATCTTTTGTCGTACATGCTGTCCTCCGGGCTAATCCGTTGGATTTCCCGGAGTGTACCCGGTTTGCGGTGGTTTGTAAACCGGTGATTTTCGAGGCATTGGAGATTCTTTAACACAAAGGATCACGAAGGTTGGCACGAAGGTCACCAAGGTTGTCGGGACACGGATCAACGCGGATTTGACGGATTTAAGATTTCGAATGGAGGTAGGTTGCAGTAGCAAGATGCAGGATACAGGATTCATGATAAGGCCGCCGCAAGTTGGTTTCTCTGACCAACTTGCGGCGGCCTTGGGTCCTGGTTCTTGGGTCAGGGTTTTGAGTTTTGGGAAACTCTCATGCGCTTAGCGGGTGCTGACGACGCACTTGGCCTCGTTGGTGACCATGTTCTTGAGGCAGATGTAGAGGTCGTCATCGGCCAGGTTGTTGGGGAGGTCGTAGAAGTAGCGCGCCGCGCTGTCGTCCTGGGTGCGCAGGACGCCGACCTCGGTCCAATCCCGGATGTCGCCGCCCCAGACGCGAACCCTGACTTTCCAGAAGCTGTCTTCGGGGAAGCGGGAGGTAGTGATCAGGATGCGGCCGCCGGAGAGGCGGGCGGCGGTGAAGGCGGCTTTTGTGGCGCTGCCCGAGTCATCGTCATCATCATCTTCGGCAAAGCGGGTCAGGCCGGGATCGCTGCAGATCAGGTCGTCGGTGACCACGTTCTTCAGACAGACGATGAAGGAATCGGCATTCCGCAGATCTGCCGGCAGGTCGAAGTTGCCTTGACCCTCGCGATCCCGGTCGGTGCTCAGCACGCCCACCTTGAACCATTCCAGGCTGCTCTTGTCCGCATCCGCAACTTTCACAAAGTAGGTTTCGCTCCTTTGCAAATCCTCGACGCTGACCCTCAGCCTGTCTCCCTGCCTTCGCAGGGAGAAGTTGCTGGAAGTCACGCCCGTCACACCCCCCGTAGTACCCCCGGTCGATCCAGCAGCACCTGGCTCAGGAATACACAATTTCTGCCCGCGCAGGATGGTGTAGGGGGCCTCCAGGTTATTGGTACGGGCGATGTCGAGGAAGCTGATGCCGTCATACTCGGCGGCAATCTTGATCAGGAAATCGCCGGCCTGGACGGTGTAGGTGTCCTGGCAGGTGGCGGCGCGGGCCGGGGACGCTGTGGAGAGAAGCGCCAGGATGCAGGCTAAAGTGACGAGGATAATTGTTTTCATTGGTGGGCCTCCGTTGAAAAACCATAGTGGCTGGTTTTGATAACAATACACCGTTCGATATTGGTTGGTTCCGCTTATTAATGTACCAGAATTTATTCCGTTTGTCACGTGTGAGTTTCAATAAAATGAAGAATTTAAACACTAAGGTCACGAAGGAATCAGG
>DATCIL010000119.1:0-2103 GCA_036507795.1 Anaerolineales bacterium
CGGTAGGCGCCGTTGTACCGGTTGGCGGCGGCGTATTGCTGGGCGTCGCCGTCGGAGTCTGGGTTGGCAGCGGGGTGGCTGTCGGCGGGTTCGGGGTATTGCTGGGTACGGGGGTGGCCGTAGCGGGCGGAACAGCCGTGGGCGGTACAGGCGGTTCTTCCGGCTCTTCCGTGGGCGGCACCTGCGTAGGCACAGAAGTGAAAGTGGGCGCGCTGGTCGGGGTTGCTCGCGGAGTGCTGGTACTTGGCGGGAACGCGGTTCGCGTCGACGTCGGCAGGGGCGTGTTCCCCGGGTCAGGCACGTTCCATGGAGGCTGCGACAATCCCAGCGCTGCCTCTTTGCCGGACTGGGAAACCCCAACCGCCCTGGATACGACCGGAGAAATCGAGATGGGCACCGTTTCTCCCAGCTTGTTCAGGATGGACTCCTGTTCGGAGATAATCTGCTGGAATTCAATCGCCAGGTGCTGCGCCTGCCATTTATCTGTTACGGCCAGGTCGGTAATCGTCTTGAGCGTTTCTCTGACCTGCGCTTCATAGGCCGTGACCGTCTCATCCATCTGCTCATAGCGCCGTTCCACCAGCAGTTTGTTCACTTCCACCAATCTTCGGCGCGTAAAATGAAGGTGCAGCTGGGCGTCGCTGGCTTCATCCAGGGAAGTTGCCAGGGCGAACTCCTCCAGGATCAGCTTGGTGTTGTAGAGGCTGTCTCCGGGCAATGCGTTTTCGGATAACGTCACCGCCGTTCCACTGCCGATTAACAGGACCATCACAATCAAGACGAATGCTACCGGCGCCAGCGTTGGGGAGTTAAGGTACTGGCTGAGGCGCTCCCACCATAAAAGGGGCGCGCGTCTTTTTTGGCGAATTTTCGAAACCAGCCGCTTGCGGGAATCGCGCACAAACTCTGGGCGTGGGTCGAGGGCGCCTTTGTGAGCATCCAGCCACAGGGCGGCTTGCAAGTGCGCCCGGAGAGCTTCGCTATGCGCCGGATAACGTTCTGTTACCGAATCGATATCCGCCTGCCCAGACTTGATCAAAAGCAGGCAATGCTCAAAATAACGCTCGAAGTCAGCCGATTCTTTAGTCATCTTTGTTATCCGCTGCGCCCAGCAATTTTCTCACCGCGTCGATTGCCCGGTGCTGCAGCACCCGGACGGCGCCAACCGAGCGTTCCATTACCTCGGCGGTTTCCGACGGTGACAACTCTTTCAGGTAACGCAGGACAAGTACCAAACGATAATCTTCCTTTAAGTCGCCAAGGACCTCACGCAGCTCGGCATGTTGCAGGTTGTCCGAAACTGCTTCCGTAGGGTCCGCATCGGCGACGATATTGACGTTTTCGATCGCCAGCTGGTTCGATCTGTGCTTCGACCGCCGGTAGTGATCGTAAAGCGCATTTCGAGCAATCCTCAGCAGGTACGCAGAAAACGGAACGCCGGTCTCGTGATAGCCGTCAAGGGAACCCCAGGCACGCAAAAAAACCTCCTCAGTGAGGTCTTCTGCATCCAGGCGACTATCCAGATTGGCGTACAAGTAACCAAATATTATCTTTACATTGCGCTCATATATTTCGCCAAATGCATCCGAATCGCCGTCTTTGGCGAATTTTAGAAGTTGAGGATCCTCAACTTCCTTCCAATTGAGCATGCTCTTAACCTTTTAAACGTATGACTGCTAAAGTTGTTACAGATTGCATCGCATTATTAATTCACACTTATTTTTGCGAACCGCCCGTTTTATAACAATTTAATGCTAATATACTACAGCCCAATCATAATATAAAATAACATTCCCACCGGACTGAATGTGTCCGCCGGTGGGAGCAAGAGAGCGATGTTTTGAATTGAGAAACGATGCTGATTGAACTCAGCGGCGCGACCGGCCAGGAGCGGCCTGGACGCGCCCGTCACTCGGGATAAATAATTATACCAACAAAAAGAGAGATTGAGGGCGAGTTTAAACCATCTCCGACATGGAAGGGATGCGCACGGGCTCCGATCCAATCCCCACATCTTCTGAGGCCGACCGAGCGGACGCCTTCATCATATGGTAGGCGGGCATATGGCCTACGAGGCCCAGGGCGGCTTCCTCCGCCCGGCTT
>DATCIL010000120.1:0-1828 GCA_036507795.1 Anaerolineales bacterium
ACTGGCCAGTCCCGCCAGTCATCCGCAATACCCTCCCATCTCCTCACGTTTCACCTTTCACGTCTTACGTTTCACGTCCCCGGAAAGGCAGATGATTTCTCTGGGGGAAAACGGTATCCTTTACCGCGAACATGTGCTGCACAACAGGAGAGCAATCCTGCAGGATGCTCAAAAAGACCGTCCAGCAAGGCCGCAGCGATCAAAGAGGCGAGGCGTACGCTTCGGTACGTTGAGCCTCTGAGCGAAGCGAGAACGATGCTGGCGGGATTTTTCAGCATCCTGCTAAAGGTTTCGGCGGGAACAAGGAAGGGACTCCATGAGTTCAACAACAGGCATGACCGCATCACGTCAATTCAAGACGCTCCTCTTGTCAGAACAGTTGGAGTTTATCTGTGAAGCCCACAATGGTCTCAGCGCCAAGATCGTCCAAGAAGCAGGCTTTCGCGGCATCTGGGCGAGCGGCCTCTCCATTTCCGCCCAATTCGGCGTGCGGGACAACAACGAAGCCAGTTGGACTCAAGTGCTGGAGAACCTGGAATTCATGTCCGATGCCACCACGATTCCGATTCTCCTCGATGGCGACACGGGATACGGCAACTTCAATAACATGCAACGGCTCGTCCGCAAACTGGAGCAGCGCAAAATCGCCGCGGTCTGCATTGAGGATAAGCTCTTCCCCAAGACGAATAGCTTCATCAAGGGCGGCGCCCAACCCATGGCGGACATGCAGGAGTTTTGCGGCAAGATCAAAGCCGGCAAAGACGCACAGACCGAGCAGGACTTTTGTATTATCGCCCGCGTGGAGTCCTTCATCTGCGGCTGGGGCCTGGCTGAGGCCCTGCGCCGAGCCGAGGCCTATCATCAGGCTGGAGCGGACGGCATCCTCATTCACAGCGCCCTGTCGGTGCCGGATGAGATCCTGGCGTTCAAACAGGAATGGGGCAACCGTTGCCCGGTTGTGATCGTGCCCACTAAATACTACGCCACTCCCACCGATGTATTCCGGCAGCATGGGATTTCGATGGTGATCTGGGCCAATCACATGCTCCGGTCCTCAGTGGCTGCCATGCAGAAAACCGCACGGACTCTCAAGGAGCAAGAACATCTCCTCTCCATCGAAGACAAAGTCGCGCCGGTTTCAGAAATCTTCAGGCTGCAAAACGCAGCTGAGCTACAAGACGCCGAAGACCGTTATCTGCCCAAAGGCGCCGAGGACACCTCTGCCATCGTGCTGGCCGCTTCTCGCGGGAAGGAACTGGGAGCACTCACAGAACAGCAGCCTAAAACGATGGTCAAAATTCAGGGCACACCAATCCTCTCCCACATCGTCGACGCCTACAATGCCGTGGGCATCAAGAATATCGTGGTCGTCAGGGGGTATAAAAAAGAAGCCGTGACTCTGCCCAACCTGACCTATGTCGATAACAACGACTATGCCGAAACCGGCGAGCTGGATTCTCTCTTGAGGGCCCTCCGATCCCGGAAAGGACCGGCTCAAAGCACGATCATTTCCTACGGCGACGTGCTGTTCAATAAATATATTCCACAATCTCTCTGTCAGGAGGCTGATGACTGTGTCATTTTCGTCGACAGCAACTGGCAGGAACAGACCAGCTATGCCCGCCTCGGCGGGTTTACCGAATGCACCATTCCCAATTCGAGGAAGGCGTTTAACGCCAAGATCTATCTCAAGCAATTGGGGAACAATATCCCCAAGGAATCCATCCACGGAGTCTGGATGGGGTTCCTCAAAGTCTCCCCTGGCGCTGCCGGCCACATCACCGGCATCATTGCGGAAATGCTTGCCAAGCCGGCCAACCGCAAAGCC
>DATCIL010000121.1:0-5948 GCA_036507795.1 Anaerolineales bacterium
CGCATCGCTTATTTCGACTTGTACAGACCAGATTTATGGAATATCGAGACTAATCGTAAATCTGCAATCTGGACTCTGGGCATCTCCATCGTTCTTTGGATACCGGCAGCGTTTCTGATGATGAGGGCCCTGTTAATTCATAACTTTGGCCTGTAATCGAAAGCAAGGAGTAAACAGTGACGGCGCAAACAGAGAGAGTCTCGGTTCCACCAAGGCTTGATATCACGGCATGGAAGTGGATGCGTTACAGTGGCATCTTGCTCATCCCCCTGGCATGGATCCATGTGGCGATCAATGACGTCATCGTCGGCGTACATGCGATTGACCTTAATTACGTACAAATGCGTTGGGCGTTTATCGGCTGGCGGATCTATGACTTCGCCCTGCTCGCCTTTGCCTTCGCCCACGGCGTCAACGGTTTACGGCAAGTTCTAAATGATTATGTTCGAGGCGAATCCAACCGCCGGCGACTCGCCTGGCTGCTGTTCGTATTCTGGTTAGTGCTCTCGATCATTGGCGCAGCCGCCATCGTCGGCGGCGTTCGCATGCCGGAATAAAACAGGCCCTACGGGATTTCCTGGCCGGACGGCGAGATCGCAGCCGCCTCGTCTGGTGTCTCCGGCAACCCATTAAGCACCCAGCGCTCGAATATCTGGATCAATTCGGGTTTGAGCGCCCTGGTAGGCGGCATCGGGCCGCCAGCATCAATTTCCTCCCGGTGCAGCATGCGAATTGTATTAGACATCAAGTCCCCAGCAACCAGGTTGGGAGCATTGTCGCCGGTGTTCATCATTTCTTCGTAGGTCTGCATCAAGTATTCGTTGTTCTTCTTTCCGGGCCTGTGGCAGGATATGCAGTAGCGCTTGACCAGCGGTTCAATGTGAACGCTGTATGAAGGCACTTCGTCTGGTCCTAATACCGGCAGCGCCCCGGCCTGAGCGGCTTCTTGCGGCACCTCAGCGCGGTCATCCCAGCTATAGCGCATAAAAGTCACCAGATATTCAAGCTCGGCGCGGGACACTTCTCCTCCGTATCCTAATCCAAAGGGCGGCATGCCCAAATCCGGCTGCCCGTAATCGACAATATTGAATAGCGTTTCATCCGTACGGGTGTACATTTCATCCTGACTGTTAATTGGTTTAGCCACAACCCCCTCGAGACCCTCAACCCCGATGATTTCACCACCTTCTCCCTCCGCGCCGTGACATTCCACGCATTGGATCGAATACAAATCCTGCCCGGCGATGATTTGATCGCTGATCGACGAAGCCAGCAGGCTCTCCTCCTGCTCAGGGGTAGACGCCGCTGCCATAATCGTTAGAGCGATTATGCCGGTTACCATTAAACTCATCAACGTAACCGCAAATTTTCGTTTCCTCCAGAACCGATAAGGGCTCTTGTCGTAAAACGGTAGCAGCAGCAGCGCCAGGATGGCAATCCCGGGGAGCAGAGTCGTCCCAACCCACTCGATCTGCCCCGGAAAATACTTCAGCAGTTCGAACAAAAACAGAAAGTACCACTCGGGGCGTGGTACATAGGAGGAATCATTCGGGTCAACAGGCGGCTCGGCGGGCACTCCGACATAGATTGCCAGGCCAACCAGTAATACAAAGAGGGCAAAAGATATTAACAGATCTTTGTATATGATATCCGGAAAAAACTTGATGCCGTCGGTCTTTGCCTGCTGGTACTTTTGGATGTAGCGGCGCTTGTGTTCTTCGTCCACAATAGCTCTCCCTGACCTCAATCCGTCTCGTCCGGCGTGGCAGATATTCCCGCCCGCATGACCAGATATAGATGAATTCCTAAAAGCAGCAAAATCATCGCTGGCAGGAACCAGATATGCACGGCGAAAAAGCGCGCCAGAGTAACGGCGCTCAGCTCACTCCCGCCACGCAAGATTCTTTCGAGAAGGCCACCGATCAGTGGCGCAGTACCGGGGATTTCTGTCCCGACCGTCGTCGCCCAGTAAGCCTTCTGGTTCCACGGCAGCAGATATCCGGTGAAACCCATACCGATCGTAGTGAGGAGAAGAATTACGCCGGTGAGCCAGGTGATTTCTCGGGGGTACTTGTAGGCAGCCATGAAAAACGTGCGCAGCATGTGAGCAAAAACAAAAATCACCATCAGGCTTGCGCCCCAGTGGTGGATGCCTCGGATCAACCAGCCAAAAGCTACCTCGTCCATGATGTATTGGACGCTCGCGTAGGCATGGTCTGGCGACGGCACGTAATAAACCGTCAAGAAGATCCCGGTGAAAACCTGGAGCAAAAACAAAAACAGGCTGGCGCTTCCCAGCGTATACCACCAGTTGACCTTTGGTATTTTGCGATCCAGGATGAGGTTGTAGATCGCGGCTAAACCCAGGCGCTCGTCAACCCACGCCATCACCTTTTCAGGCATGGCTACCCTCCACGAAATGAATAAACAAATTCCCATTTTCGATCTTCGTCTCATACTGGTTGAGTGGAGCCGGGGGCGGACCGAGTGTAACTTTGCCATCGAGATCAAAATGACCATCATGACAGGGGCAAATGTATTCTTTCGCTTCTTCCTGCCAGGTAACGCGGCAGCTCAAATGCGTACACATATTGGAATAGACCCTGACCTGCTGCTCACCAAGCCTGAAGACATAAACCCCATAACTGCTTACCGTTTTCTCCCAACCGATTTTCTTGCTTCGAGTAAAGCTGAACAGGCTTGGAACCCCAACCGCATAATTCTCCAGCGCGCCTGCTGGTATCCAGTCCTCGGACTTTTGCACCTTTGTGGCTGGCGAAATCAAGTAGCCGATCGCGGGAAGTCCGAGGATCAATCCCATTACGGAACCCAAAAAAGCCAGCACGATTTTCACAAAATCGCGGCGGTCTAAATCATAAGAGCTACTCACAGAACCTCTCCTTGGACAGGTCTTTCTTAACCAGGCAATTCCAGCAGGGCGGGTCTTCGCCTTGATTAGCAATTGTTCTGAGCCAGGCATGGCGGCTGTTTTCGAAGGTTATGCGCTTGCACAGACCCGCCCCTACAGTTACGGCAATAATTATTTAAGGATCATCAACCGCCTGGCAGGCCGGGCGGGTCTTCGCCTTGATCAGCAACGGTTCTGTGCCAGGCATGGCGACTGTATTCGAAGGTTATGCGCCTGCGCAGACCCGCCCCTACGGTTATTGTAGACTAAAATAGCGTTCGATTAAAAGGATATCTGAAACCAATAAACTATGATAATTGTCACTATTCTATTGCATAAGAAAGATCAATAATAAATACGTCGGCAAACGTATCTTCTCAACGAGTGGGGCGTACCCCTTTTTTTGAGAAGACACCGGCAAACTGTTATTGAATAGGAGTTATCATGACGAGCTCTAGAAAAGTGGGTTTCCTTCAGGGACTACGGTATCAAGGCGGAAGTCCCATGTTGGCGTGGATGCTCCACCGGATCACCGGCGTTGGCATCCTTCTTTTCGTCGGGCTTCACGTAATCGCTTCTTTCCTGATGCAGCAGTTTGGTAGCGATTTCGGCACGAACATGAATATTGTTTATGAATCGTGGGCTTTCCAGGTCATAATCAGCTTTTTCGTGATCTTTCATGCCCTTAACGGCCTGCGCATCCTGGCGCTGGACATCTGGCCGCAGCTGCAAAAATACCAGCATGAGGCTCTTTGGCTGGAATGGATCGTGATTCTGCCGGTATATGGACTGGCGGTTTATTTCCTGGTAAGCACGGGCTTGACCGGAACCTAGTTTTTGGAAGGTAAGGAGAATTAATCATGAAAGCTCGCATGGTTCAGCCCGGACTAACTTTTGAATATTCGATGTGGATTTTCACCCGTTTTTCAGGGGCAGCCCTGATTCTGTTAGGTTTATTCGGCATGACCAGTGCACTTGCGATGGGGGCCCGCACCCAAATGGACCTGCCTGCAGTGCTCCGCTGGACCATTTTCCCAAACCCTAACCATGTCGTCAACACGAATATCCCCGACGTCACCCTCGGTTGGGCGAATGCCTTCTGGCAGATAATGCAAATCCTGATCGTATTTTTCGGGATCAGCCACGGCGTCAATGGCCTGCGCATGGTCGCTGAGGATTTCACCGGCAGAACCTTTTCCCGACCGCTTTTGCGTGGTACGCTCTTCATGGTTTGGATCTTTTTACTGATGGTGTCTGTTTACGTCATCCTGGCCTCCTAAATAAGCCGGAGGCATCGTCCCTGGCGTGCTACAAAGGATGAAAAGCCTTGCGAAGGTTTTCGTTCAATGCGGAGCCACTGGAGGCGAACCTTCGCAAGGCTATTTCCAAGCCAGGTCCGGTAGTGAAACTACCGGACCTTTTGGCTCATGGACCCGGCCCCTCACCCCTACCTGCATGCCAATTTCCTATAAGGGTTTATAATAATGTCGGCTAATTTTGCCCTTGCATATCCAATTACGGATTAAATAGACTTTGGTGCAAAACCTTGCGAAGGTGGGATTTCCGCCATCAGGGCATGGGCGCAAAACCTTCGCAAGGTTCTATGTAAACCAGTTTTGCACCAGAAACGAATTAGCAAAAATACTAACAAGGAGGCACAGGAGTTGCTTCATGAAAACGCATCAGTTTGATGTGGTCGTTGTTGGAGCGGGGGGCGCCGGATTAATGGCTGCGCTATACGCCTCTCGAACGTCAAAGGCCGCCGTGCTCAGCAAGATTTATCCAACTCGTTCGCATACCGGTACCGCGCAGGGCGGCATAGGAGCGGCCCTTGGTAACGAAGAAGAAGATCGACCCGAATGGCATACTTTCGATACCGTTAAAGGAAGCGATTACCTGGGAGATCAGGACGCGATTGAATTCATGTGCATGGAGGCTCCCCAGGCTGTTTATGAGCTCGAACACATGGGTTTGCCCTTCTCTCGAACTGCAGACGGTCTTATCGCCCAGCGTCCGTTCGGTGGGCATACGAATAATGAGACGGGAAAGCCCGTCCGCCGCGCTTGCTATGCCGCAGACCGCACCGGTCACATGATCCTGCAGACTCTCTACCAGCAGTGCATTAAAAACAAGGTAAATTTCTTTGACGAATTCTACGTCGTCGACCTGATCGTGGTCAATGGCGCAGCGGCCGGGGTTGTCGCCATTGAGCTGGCAACCGGCGAATTGCATGTGTTTCATGCCAAGGCGGTCATCTTTGCAACCGGAGGACACGGGCGCATCTGGGAGATCACCTCCAACGCCTACGTCTATTCCGGTGACGGCGTCGGCATCACTTTGCGGAGGGGCATACCGGCTGAGGATATGGAATTCTTCCAATTTCACCCAACCGGCATCTACAAGATGGGGATCTTGATTACCGAGGGCGTGCGGGGTGAGGGAGGCGTGCTGGTTAACGACAAGGGCGAACGTTTCATGGAAAAATATGCACCGCGAGCCAAAGATCTGGCCTCTCGCGACGTCATCAGCCGGGCAATGTTCGTCGAGATGAAGGAAGGCCGCGGCATCAACGCCCGGCGCTACCTGTATTTGGATGTCCGTCCGGAAACGGTCAACCATTATGCGGAAATGGACGGGCGTACCCGGCCTGACGGTTCAGCGTACCGGGTCAGCGAGGAAGATATCTATCGAAAACTCCCAGACATTCTGGATTTCTGCAAAACTTACCTGGGCGTCGATCCAATCAAGGAGCCCATGCCCGTTCAGCCTACCGCCCACTACGCCATGGGCGGCATTCCAACCAACATGTTCGGGGAAGTGGTTATTGATGAGAATAACTCGGTTATGCCTGGGCTCTACGCCGCCGGTGAGGTAGCCTGCGTCTCGGTGCACGGCGCCAACCGGCTGGGGACCAATTCGTTGGTGGACCTGGTCGTGTTTGGCAAGCATTCCGGCTTGAGAGCCGCCGATTTCGCCAACCAGGCCTCTTTCCAACCTCTTCCCGCGGACGCCGCTGATTTTTCCCGCCAGCAATTTGACC
>DATCIL010000122.1:0-20232 GCA_036507795.1 Anaerolineales bacterium
CGATCGATTTCAAAATTCGTACCGATGGCAAATTCGCCCACGTAGCGTGCCCCCGGGTCGGTGTCGAGCATTTGAAGCAGGAAATCCTGGTTCTTGCTGGCGCTGGCGGAGATGACTTTGCCATCGGCAAACTGCAATTCGACGCCTTCTACCACCCTGCCCTGATATACAGCCGGATAGGTGTAACGCACCCAACCGTTGACCGAATCCTCAACCGGTCCGGTGTAGATCTCGCCGTCGGGCATGTTGTGCTGCCCGCTGGCATTCCGAAATTTGCGCCCTTTAATCGAAAGGCTCAGATCAACATTCGGTCCGCAAAGAAGCACCGCATCGTGACCTTCAATGCGCGCGACGATGCGACGCTGGCGCTCCTCGACGCCCTGCCAATAGGCCACCGGGTCCGAGGTATCGTCACCGGTATGGCAGGCGCGAAAGACGAAATCTTGATATTCCTCAAGGCCCATCTCGGCCTCCATGGCATAGGCGTCCGTGGGATAAAGCGTGCTCATCCAGCGTAAGGAGTTGTCCGCTCCCCGCCGCAACTGAGCATTCAGCAGATGAGCCATGGTTTTCTGCCGGCGAGACTGACGTTGTGGAGCGACGCTGCTCAGAGAACGCGTGTTGGTTTCCGAACGGATCTTGATCAGAACATCAAACTCCTCAAAAGCCATTTTATGGAACGAGGGAACAAAATCCAACTGGTGGTCCCCGGCGTGGGCGAAAAAGAGCTCGTCGAGACCGGGGAAATCCAAAAGCAAATGGGGGTGACCGCCGCGGTCGAGAATTAATTCGTACAAAGCCCGCACCATGGTCTCGGCAGCAGTAGTCGCCGTGATGGCTACGCGATCGCCAGGAGCGACCTTCGTTGAATGATCCACCAGAATCTGGGCAAATTTGTGAACTCTGTTGTCGGTCAACAAAACCTTCCTTTCCCGAGCGCCGGGGGCCGGACACTCAGCGGCGCGATTATATCACGGGGGTTTAATTCCGCGCTATAATGACCGCCATGAAGCAACTGCTCCAGAATCTGCGCAGCGGTGAGACCCTGGTGGCAGAGGTGCCTATCCCTCAGCCCAGGCCCGGCACCGTGCTGGTCAAAACGGCAGCATCGCTGGTGTCAGCCGGCACCGAGCGCACGCTGGTGGCATTCGCTGAGAAGTCCTTGCTGGGGAAAGCGCGATCGCGGCCGGACCTGGTCCGACAGGTGCTGGATAAAGCCAGGCGGGAGGGTGTGCTCACCACCCTGGAGGCGGCCTTCAACCGGCTGGACCAGCCGATGACGTTAGGATACTCTTCGGCAGGCACGATCTTTGCCCTGGGGGAGGGGGTGCAGGGTCTACAAGCCAGGCAGCGAGTGGCCTGCGCCGGCGGAGGCTACGCTGTGCATGCAGAGTACAACGTAGTGCCAACAAATTTGCTGGCTGCGCTGCCGGAAAATGTCGATTTCGAATCGGGGGCTTTTGCCACGCTGGGTGCGATCGCCATGCATGGATTCAGGCTTTCGCAGGCGCAGATCGGCGAGCGGGTCGCGGTGATCGGCCTGGGTCTCCTGGGATTGCTTACGGTGGGGATCGCCAGGGCAGCGGGCTGCCAGGTTCTGGGCCTTGACCTGGACCCCGGCCGCGTGGCGCGGGCCAAAAACATGGGAGCAATAGCGGCTGTGCGGGAGCATGCGGAAGAAGCCGCACGGGGCTTTTCCCATGGCCGGGGCTGCGACGCCATCTTGGTCTGCGCGGACGCACTGGATGACGACCCGGTGGCGCTGGCCGGGATAATCGCCCGCGACCGGGCACGAGTGGTGGCGGTGGGGGCGGTCGGGCAGGAGCTGCCGCGCAAGATCTATTACGAAAAGGAGCTTTCCTTCATCAATTCGCGTTCCTACGGGCCGGGCCGCTACGATCCATCTTATGAAGAGGACGGACAGGACTACCCAATCGGTTACGTCCGCTGGACTGAAGGGCGTAATTTGGAAGCGTTTGTCGAGCTGCTCGCGGATCGCCTGATCGATGTACGCCCCCTGATCACCCATCGCTTCCCCATTGAAGAGGCGCCCGAAGCCTACGAGCTGATCACCGGCAAGCGGCAGGAGCCCTTCCTGGGCGTGGTGCTTACTTATCCGGAAAAGCAGGAAGATGAAAAACGTAATACGAAATACGTAATGCGTTATGCGGAAAACGTAATACGTAAAACGAAATACGTAAGGCGTAATAAGAAAGAGGCGCGTGTTAGGCTTGGCATCCTTGGCGCCGGAAACTTTGCCACCAGTGTGATGCTGCCGGCGCTGCAAAAGATGGATTCGATCGACCTGGTCGGCGTCGCTTCGGCCTCCGGTTTGAGCGCCAGGCACGCTGCCGAGCGATTTGAATTTGAGTATGCCACCAGCGACCAAAATGAAATCATCAGCAACACCGAGATCAACACCGTCGCTATCCTGACACGCCACCACCTGCACGCCCAACAGGTCATTTCAGCGCTGGAAGCCGGAAAACACGTGTTTTGCGAGAAGCCGCTGGCGATAAAGCCTGAAGAGCTGGATGAAGTGGTGAAGGCGATTGGGCAATTAGGCAATAAGGCAATGGCGATTGAAGACAATCGCTCGGGCGATCAGGAGGTTGGGCAACCCGGTGATCGGGCGATCAGGGATTTGGATCTTGCTGAGCGCGAAACGCAAATCGGAATTCGCAATCTGCAGGATTCCTCCATATCCCCTAGCCCTTATCCCCTTCTGATGGTCGGTTTCAACCGGCGGTTCGCGCCGCTGGCGCAAAAATTGAAGGCATTTATGGAGGCGCGACAGGAGCCCCTGGTGGCCAACTACCGGGTCAACGCCGGTTACCTCCAACCGGAACACTGGCTGCATGATCCGGAACAGGGCGGCGGGCGCCTCATCGGGGAGGGCTGTCACTTCGTCGACTTCCTAACCTTCCTGGTCGGCAGCCTTCCCGAAACGGTGGTTGCGCAAGCCCTGCCTGACGACGGTCTTTATCGCCAGGATAACGTCTTGCTGACGTTCACATTCCCGGACGGATCGATCGGAACAGTCAGCTACTTAGCGAACGGCGATAAGTCTTTCCCCAAGGAGCGGGTGGAAGTGTTTGCGGGGGGGCGAGTGGCGGTTTTGGAAGACTTCCGTTCACTGGAAACGGCTCGGGAGGGCAAACGGAAGGTATTCCGGTCGCGCCTCAGGCAAGACAAAGGTCACCGCGCCGAATGGGAGGCTTTCGCAGAGGCCATTCTCAAGGGCGGAGCGCCTCCCATTCCGTACGAGCAGGTATTTGGCGTCACGCGCGCGACATTCGCTGCGGTTGAGGCACTGCGGAGCGGTGCGCAAATCAGGATTGACACCTTATAGAATGCAGATAACGCTGATGAGCGCTGATTTTCGCCGAATTATAGAACAATAACTGCTGATCCGCGTCCGTGACCACCATAGCGTCCCTCCAACTAGTCTTCAAAGCACTTCGAGAGCTCGGCCCCGTGCCCCTGGGGTTATACGCATGGTACCAGCTTGGCCTGAGATCCGGGTATTGGCGCTGGAAGACACGGGGGGAGAAGCGCACCGCCTCCAGCCCCGAGCGCTCGCAAATCAGCCCCTTGGAACATGGCTGGCTAATCATTCCGCCAAAAGAGGCGATCCTGGCGGTAATAGGACCGGATGGACAGCAGGCGGTCCTGCGGGAAGCGGACGAAATCGCAGCGGGACGTATACGCTTATTTGGGGGACCGGCGGTACCCATGCGACTGACCCCGCCAGCATCACTGAAACACTGGACAGCGTACAAAAGCGGACATCCGCTTAATGAACAAAAAGACGTCAAGTGGATCTGGGAACCCGGGCGCTTTGGTTGGGCTTGTACGCTGGCCCGGGCTTATCATATCAGCGGAGAGGAATATTACGCAGAGGCGTTCTGGAAGTACACGGAGGAATTTCTCGATTCCAGCCCCCCCTATCTGGGGCCGCAGTGGATCTCGGCCCAGGAGGCAGCATTGCGCCTGGTGGCTCTCGCCTTTGCATCCCAGGTTTTAGTCAACGCCCGCCACTCGACAAGCGAGCGCCTGGACCGGCTGGCGGCTGCTATCGCTGACCATGCTGAACGGATACCGCCAACGATGAGCTACGCTCGCGCTCAAAACAACAACCACCTGCTTACCGAAGCAGTGGGCTTGATAACCGCCGGCCGCACCCTTCCTAGCCATCCCAGAGCCGGTAAGTGGATGAAAATCGGCTGGCACTGGCTCAACCAGGGTCTGCAAAGCCAGATTGAGGCAGGCGGCAGCTACATTCAGCACAGCTGCAACTACCACCGTTTGATGCTGCAGGTGGCCCTGTGGACCTACGCGCTCAGCAGTAATGAGAATGCAAGCGAGCCAAATAGCCGACAACTGCATGGGAACGAGAACCGCGAACGGGGGAGAGGATCTTCACCGGGCAGTTTCCCCAGAGAGACTATGCGAAGGCTGGCTGCGGCGACGGAGTGGCTCCGGCAAATGATCGACGCGGAGACGGGTCAAGCGCCCAATCTCGGGCCGAACGACAGCGCATACATCTTGGCACTGACGGCATGCCCGCTCCAGGATTACCGGCCGGTCCTCCAGGCCGCGTCCCTGGCCTTCCTCAATAAGCCTGCTCTGTCTCCCGGATGGTGGGACGAGATGAGCCTGTGGTTTGGACTGGATCCAGGCAAGGTTGCCGGCGGCAAGACCACGGAACAATCCCCATATCCGATCTTCTCGCCCCCTTCCACGGACACGCCGGCCATCCTGCGCGGCGAGGATTCCTGGGCTTACTTGCGGGTGGCGACCTTCAACAGCCGCCCCGGGCACGCCGATCAGCTGAACCTGGATCTGTGGTGGCGTGGCCTGAACCTGGCGCAAGACCCAGGCACATACCTGTACAATGCGGAGCCACCCTGGGACAACTCTCTGGCCGGTACAGGCGTGCACAATACCATTACAATTGAAGGTCAGGATCAAATGACCCGCGCAGGTCGCTTTCTGTGGCTGGACTGGGCGCAGGGCGAGGTCCTCGAAGAGCGACGTGGATCGACTGGTTGGCTGGAGAGCGTCATTGCCCAACACGATGGCTATCGAAACTTTGGCGTGATCCACCAGCGAGCCGTCGAATATCAACGGAGAGCCTGGATCATCACCGATACAATACGTGCTTCACAGCAGGAAAATTTGCAGTTCGCAAACCGCAAATCGCCTCTGGCAATCCGCCTGCACTGGCTTCTGCCCGACTGGCCCTGGGATATTCGGGAACGGGCGAAATCTGGAGAAAGCGCGATCAGGATGGATTCACCCCATGGCTGGATAGAGCTGACGGCAAAAGCCTTTTCCGGCATCGATCAATCCAACAGCCGGGGCATCATAAATACTCAACTGGTCCGGGCCGGCAAGCTCATCTATGGAGAGGGAAGAGCCTCGCCAATGCGCGGTTGGATCTCGCGAAATTATGGTTATAAGACGCCCGCCCTGTCTTTCTCATTTGAAACGAAAAGCCATGTGCCGGTGACGTTCATCAGCGAATGGCGCCTCCCTCTTTAAACGTTCGATTTAAAACTTTCGACCGCTTATGCACATCCTTCTGATCCACCAATCCTTTGCGGCCCTGGACGAACCCGGCGGCACGCGCCACCATGAGCTGGCGCGATACCTGGCGGAGCAAGGGAACCGGGTGACGGTGATAGCCAGCCCGGTTAGCTATCTGACCGGCGCAGCACGGGGGCAGCGGATGGCGTGGGTAAAACGCAAGGATGGCGGCCCCGGAGTAGCCGTTTTGCGTGCTTATACCTATCCCGCCCTCCATCGCAGCTTCGTGCATCGGGTGATCAGTTTTTTCAGCTTTATGGTCTCATCATTTTTAGTCGGGCTGCGGGTGAGAGAGGTCGACCTGGTCTGGGGAACCTCCCCGCCCATTTTCCAGGGATTGACAGCCTGGGCTGTAGCGCGGTTTAAGGGCGCGCCGTTCCTGTTTGAGGTACGTGATCTTTGGCCAGCTTTCGCGGTAGCGGTGGGCATTCTGCGCCAGCCTGCCCTGATCCGGGCGTCCGAGTGGCTAGAAAGATTCCTTTACCGCCATGCCGACCAGGTGATGGTTAATTCTCCCGGATTCATCGAACACGTTAGATCAAGAGGAGCGCGCCGCGTAGAACTGGTTCCGAACGGCGCAGATGCCAGCATGTTCACTCCGCAGGCAGGCGGCGAGCAGATTCGCCAGGAGCTCGGGCTGGGTCCAACAGGACCTGAAGGAATATTTCTTGCACTTTATGCGGGCGCCCACGGATTGTCCAATGACCTGGGCATTCTGCTGGAAGCTGCCGAGAAATTGCAAGACTGCAAAGGGATCCGGATTGCGTTATTAGGCGACGGAAAAGAAAAATCAGCTCTCCTGGCGAGGGCAGAAGAGATGCGGCTACCAAACGTAGATTTTCTCCCGCCAATCCCAAAAACCGAGATGCCCGAGGCGCTGGCAGCGGCGGATGCCTGTATTGCCATCCTGAAACCGATCCCCTTATATGCCACGGTTTACCCGAATAAGGTGTTCGATTACATGGCAGCTGCGCGCCCGGTCGTCCTTGCGATGGAAGGCGTCATCCGGGAAGTTATCGAAAAGGCCGGCGCCGGGATCAGTATACCCGCAGGAGACGCCGAGGCGCTGGCGGATGCCATCCGATGGCTGGCGGAAAACCGGAAAGAAGGTAGACAAATGGGACGGCGCGGCCGCCAGTTTGTGGAAGCTCATTTCGACCGTCCCATCATTGCGGGCAAGCTGGCAAGGTTGATGGAGACTCTCGTAAATAAGGTATAATCGCCCCGTGGGAAAAAAAGGCTCCGCTGAGGATCTCTCTGTTGAAGAACTGCGCCGGCTGCTGGTCGAAAAGCGAAGAGCATCCCGCCAAGAGCGCTTGGAGCGGTTCCGGCGCACCGGCCGGGTAGTTACGGTTTCGCCCGATATTGAAAGTTCATCTTTAGAAGAACTTCGGTCGGGTTCCATCGTCGAAGAGGAAGCCCAGACTCAGGTACTCGCCCGCAGCCGAAGCAAGCAGCTATTCGATGGCCTGCTGCTATCCGTGGAAATCCTGGCGGTCCTCGGCATTCTGTTTGTCCTTTTCAACGGCGTCAGCCTGATCCGTGAGCTTAACCAGGAAGTTGCCTCCGCCCTGGAGCAACCCACTCTGACACCCACGCCGTTGATCATGGCAGTCGTGCTGCCCTCCGGACACACCCCGCCCAATTCACCCGGCGGCGCCCAGCCCAACGAAGCCGAGATCCCCGAGCACCTGGGACCGCTGGTGCAATCCCTGGCGAACATCCCAATTCCTACGCCGGGACCCGAACAGGCAATCCGCATCCAAATCCCGGCCCTAAACGTGGATGCCCCGATCGTCCAAGGAGATGGTTGGGAACAATTGAAAAAGGGCGTAGGCCAGCACATTGGCACTGCCAACCCAGGCGACTCGGGCAACATGGTTCTGTCAGCTCACAACGACATCTTTGGCGAAATATTCCGGGACCTGGACCAACTTAAGAACGGCGACCAGGTGATCATCCATACCAACCAGAGGTCCTATACTTACGTTGTCTCCGGAAATAAAACCGTAGAACCCACGCAGGTTGAAGTGATGGAAGCGACCTCCCAGCCCAAACTAACTTTGATCTCGTGCTACCCATATCTGGTCGATGACCAACGTATCGTCGTATCGGCAAGACTACAAAGCGGAAATTGAGAATCCTGGCTGCTGAGAAGAGGGCTCCGAGGGAATCACCGTGGAAAAAGGGAGATGTGGGGGGGTTATGTAAAAACCCTGGTAAAATCACTACAGCAAATCGAGCAACCATTACAGGAGCATCATTTAGATGGCTAAAAGACGAAAAAGACAGATCTATACCGCGATTGGCGGACGAACCCTCCAGGAGGATTTCAGCCCTGACTATTCCTATGTGATTAAGGATTTACGCCGCATAGGCGTCCTGGCAGGCACCTTCCTGGTGATCCTGGTGGTCCTCTCTTTCTTTCTTCGATAACTCCGCACAGCGTTCAAGCATGGGGATATGAACGATAGTCGTCCACGCTGGCCTCCACTGGCCAAATTGGTGGTCAGCCTGCTGGTACTGACCCTTCTGATCTTCCTGCTGTTCCGGTTCGGCGTGGTCATACCACCGCTCATATTAGCGGTAGTCCTGGCGTATATTCTGACGCCCCTGGTAAATCGCATCCAGGAGAGGTTGAAAATCCACCGAGGGTGGGCGACGCTGTTAGCTTACCTGATCGTGGTGATTGCAGTCACCGGGTCCTTAGCAGTACTCATCCCCCCACTGGCTGCTCAACTGGCAGTACTCAACTTAGATTTGCAACTGATCATCGAAAATGCAGGGGATGTGCTAGGTGAGGAGTTCGTCATATTCGGACAGCTGATCGACGGATCCGTCCTGTTCGAGCGGATGGGGCAATCCCTCCAGGGGTTGATCGAACCCTTCATCGGCCAGTCCCTGGTCTTTCTCATCGACGTGCTGACGTCGTTCGTTTGGACCATCTTCGTGCTGGTAGTATCCTTCTACCTGATCAAGGATGGACAAGCCCTGCGCGATTGGCTAGAAAAACTGCCACCGCCTGAATACCGGGAAGATTTTGTTCGCTTGCGAGATGAAATCAACCGAATCTGGGGAAGTTTTTTCCGGGGCCAATTGACCCTGGCGTTTGTTGTGGGCGTGATATTCACCTCCATGGGTTTTATCCTCGGCTTGCCTTTCTGGCTGGCGATGGGTTTGTTAGCCGGATTGTTGGAATTCTTACCCTCAATCGGGCACGGGATCTGGCTGGCAATCGCTGCACTCCTGGCTTTCATCCTCGGGTCAAACTGGATCCCGATCCCGAATTGGGCCTTCATGCTGCTGATCATCGGATTACATCTCGTGTTCCAGCAGTTCGACCTAAATTACTTGATTCCAAGAATTATCGGTCACAGCGTGCGGCTCCCTCCGCTGGTTGTCATTTTAGGAATTGTGGCTGGGGCAGTGCTGGCCGGCGTCTTGGGAATTCCTCTGGCTGCCCCTACAATTGCGTCGGCGCGAGTCATCGGACGGTATATTTACGCCAACCTTTTCGACCTGGAACCCTTCCCGACTTCTCGAGCTTCAGCGCCCGTTCGCCAACCACGCCCACGCCTAGCGCGATCCGCCCAACAGGAAAAATAGCGAGATCACGCTGAATGGCGACGTACTCTTCTGAACCGGAACAATCTTCCCCGAGATGGGGTCCGACCACAAAATTGGTGGTCGGGCTAACGCTGGTCGCCATCATTGCTGCCCTGGTGGTGTACTTCCGCGGCATTATCGGTCCTCTCCTGCTTGCTTTCATCCTGGCCTACTTGCTCCACCCTCTGGCAGCGCGCTTGAGCCGGGCCACACGGCTGAGCTGGCGCATGTCCGTGAATATCATCTACCTCCTGCTGGTGATCGTGCTGATCGGCTTCATCGCCCTGGCAGGGCTGACCGTGGTGCAGCAGTTGCAGAGCCTTATCGAGGTAATCCGGGATTTTGTCAGGTTCGACCTGCCGGATTTATTGGAAGAATATTCCCAGCTGGAATTTACGTTGGATCCCCTTCCTTTTCAGTTCAGCTTACGCCAGTTTGACCTGCAATCGCTGACCGACCAGATCATCGGCACGTTACAGAGCACGCTGGGGCGGGTAGGATCGCTGGTCGGTTCACTGGCAGGCGGAGCTGCCACAACGCTAGGATGGGGATTGTTTACAATATTGATATCCTACTTTTTGCTGGCAGATGCCGGCCAATTCCCCAATCAGATGGTAAGCATCGAGATCCCCGGGTATGACCAGGATCTTCGCCGGCTGGGCAACGACCTGCGGAATATTTGGAATGCGTTTCTACGCGGCCAGCTGATCATCTTCATAATGGTCATCATTCTCTACACCTTGCTGCTGACGGTTTTGGATGTGCGTTTTGCCTTTGGAATCGCCCTCATGGCAGGACTGGCTCGATTTGTCCCCTATATCGGTCCGCTGATCACCTGGATCGTTTTGGGCCTGGTGACCTTACTCCAAGGATCAAACCATTTCGGATTGCCCGCCTGGCAGTTTGTCATCCTTGTCCTCGGTCTTTCCATGCTCCTTGATCAGATCTTGGACCAAATCGTGACCCCCCGCTTTTTGGGACAAACGTTGAACGTCCACCCTGCTGCGGTTCTGGTGGCCGCTATTATCATGGCCAACCTGATTGGGATCATTGGATTGGTGTTGGCAGCGCCTGTCCTGGCCACCCTAAAGCTGCTCCTGCGCTATACCATTCGAAAAATGCTCGATTTAGATCCCTGGCCGGAAACGGACCAGAATATCCAGCCCTTCCAAATGCCGGGATCCCGCACAATACAGCGAGTCCGCGAGTGGTGGCGGACATTCCGGCAAAAAACCCAGGTTAAGGATAAATAAAACAACCTCCAGTTAAATAAATTGGGAGTTTGCAGGCCTGCAAACTCCCAGCTTCCCCCAATTATTGCGATGAATCCAGCTGAAGGATTATAGCGAGAGTCGCGGCTGATTATAGAGCCGCTCTTTAATCTCGATCACCTGCCGGCGCATCCGGTCATCTCGCTCTAACAAATCGGCAATCTTATCGCAGCCATACATCACGGTAGTATGGTCTCTGCCACCCAGGGCTTCGCCAATCTGAGGAAGTGAGATGTTGGCTTCTTCCCGCAGCAAGTACATGGCGATCTGGCGAGGCAAGGCAATCTTACGGGAACGACCGCGACCAAGCATGTCATCCATTGGTACGCCAAAGGTCTCTGCTACGGTGCGAACCACATCGTCGGGATCAACATCGGTCCGCCTGGGCAAGAGATCGGCCAGAGCTGACTCAACCAGCTGCTGGGAGAGAGGCACACCGCTTAAATCGGCATAGGCAACGACCCGAGTCAGCGCGCCCTCCAGTTCACGAATGTTTGATTGGACTCGACGGGCGATGCTCTCCAGGAATTCGTGCGGCAAACGACGTCCAGCCCGTTCGGCTTTTGAACGCAAGATCGCCAGGCGCGTCTCAAAATCAGGTGGTTGAATATCTGCCGTCAGCCCCCACTCAAATCGGGAACGCAATCGTTCTTCCAGGGTGACCAACGCCTTCGGAGGGCGGTCGGAGGAGATAACCACCTGCTTATCCTGTCCATGCAATGTATTGAAGGTGTGGAAAAATTCTTCCTGGGTCGACTCCTTCCCGGCAATGAATTGAATATCATCAATCAGAAGCACATCAATACTGCGGTATTTATCGCGAAATGCCTGAGTCGTATGCGAGCGGATGGCATTAATCAAATCATTTGTGAACTCCTCGGATGAAACGTATAAGACCTGCAGGCAATTCTCAGAACAACGATTTCCGATGGCATGAAGCAAATGGGTTTTCCCCAGGCCAACTCCCCCATAAAGAAAAAGTGGGTTATAGGCTCTGGCCGGGTTTTCCGCGACAGCCAGGGAGGCGGCATGGGCAAGACGGTTGCTGGCACCGACCACAAAGTTTTCAAAAGAATATCGCGAGTTCAGGGTCCAGGAAACCACTGACCTGTTTTCCTGCAGGTTAATTTCCTCCCTAGCAAGTTCTTCTACAGCAGGAAGTTCTTCCACAGCGCGGTTATTGTCAGCGTTACGCCAAACGACAAAGCGGGTTTCAACCGAACGGTTCATGATACCAGTCAGCAAACGCTTGATCGTGCTAGACAATCGACTTTCCAGCCAATCGCGCGCGTAAGCATTCTGGACTCCGATCATAAAGGTCCCATCTTCATAGGAAATAAGTTCTGCATCTCGTACCCAGGTATCGTACGCCGCTTTTGGCATATCCATTTGTAATTGCCCCGCTGTAGCGTGCCAGGCTTGCTCTGCCTTCATGATTACACTCCTCCTCCTAGCGCATTGTGTTTCGTTTTCAGCCTTCTGGCGCAGAAAAACAACCCCTATCAACAACCACCAGAGCCAAGGCGGTTGCCACCGAAAAAACCTCCAATCCTACATCTAAGATGAACATTAATCGTCGATTGTGGATGAACCCCCTGCTAGACCACTCAAAATTGGCGACGATTGGGTGACCGGGCAGCCTGTATTCTAGCAGAAATGACAGGAAGAATGCAAGCTTTTTATCCTACGGAATCCTAAAAAAAAACAATACTTTAAGATTGATGAACTTTAAAAGACTGGCCGCGCACCAATCAATATTCCGATCATTTCTTTTCGTTTATCGCCTCCCAAGCATGGGGGACCAGTCTCCAGAGTTGCCCATATATACGCCCTGAGAATTCAAATCTTGAAACATGTTTTCCAGATTTTGCTGGATTTTAATGGAATGTTAAAAAAATCAAATCAGATAATCGGTTAAAGCTCGCGCAACCAGACTCAAAATTTGGAATCTTCGTTTTTCCTTGATTTTGATATCCCTCCTACGTGTTGTTAACGAGATTCTTGCGTTACTCCGTTAATATATTAGGGTACAAGATCTCGGAGCAACTGATCAATAGAAAATGGGCGCCCAATAATTGGGCAGAACCATCTTAGTTATCAAGAGGAGAGAATTATGGCAAAAATTATTGGTATTGACCTGGGAACAACCAATAGCGTGGTCGCGGTGATCGAAGGCGGGGAGCCAACAGTTATCCCGACCGCGGAAGGTTCCCGTTTGCTGCCTTCTGTCGTG
The DNA here is from genome assembly GCA_036507795.1 of Anaerolineales bacterium. Classification (GTDB taxonomy): domain Bacteria; phylum Chloroflexota; class Anaerolineae; order Anaerolineales; family UBA4823; genus DASQQR01. The sequence continues at coordinate 12,703 of DATCIL010000122.1, forward strand.
GCGTTCAACAAGAATGGAGAACGCCTGGTTGGCCAGACAGCCAAACGACAGGCGGTGGTCAACGCTGAGAATACGATTTACTCCATCAAGCGCTTCATGGGCCGCCGTTATGACGAGGTGGAAACCGAAAGGGAGATGGTCTCCTACGAGGTGGTCCAGGGACCGGCAGGTGATGCTCGCGTCAAGGTCCCGGTGACTGGACGGGAGTACAGCCCGCAAGAGATTTCCGCCATGATCCTGTCCAAGCTCAAGACCGACTCCGAAGCCTATCTCGGTGAACAGGTCAATCAGGCAGTGATCACGGTGCCGGCTTATTTTAATGACAGCCAGCGCCAGGCAACCAAAGACGCTGGTAAAATCGCCGGACTCGAGGTCCTGCGAATCATCAACGAGCCGACAGCGGCCGCACTGGCTTACGGCCTGGACAAGAAAGAAAACGAGACTATTCTGGTATTCGACCTGGGCGGCGGTACCTTTGATGTTTCCATTCTCGACGTTGGCGAAGGCGTGATCGAGGTCAGAGCAACACATGGCGATACTCACCTGGGCGGCGACGATTGGGATGAGCGCATCGTAAACTATATCGCCGACGAGTTCCAGAAAGATAATGGAATCGACCTGCGCAGAGACCGGCAGGCCCTCCAGCGCCTGCGAGAGGCGGCCGAGAAGGCAAAGATCGAGCTGTCCAGTGTGATGGAGACGGAGATTAACCTGCCATACGTTACGGCAGATGCGTCGGGTCCGAAGCACCTGCAAATGAAACTGATCCGCTCCAAGTTTGAACAGCTTACCGAAGACCTGGTGGAACGCCTGCGCAAGCCGTTCAATGCAGCCTTGAAGGATGCAGGATTAGGCGCAGAGCAACTGGACGAGGTAGTGCTGGTTGGAGGCGCTACCCGGATGCCCATGGTGCAGGACCTGGTCCGTTCGCTCACCAATAAAGAACCGCACAAAGGCGTTAATCCGGATGAGGTCGTGGCGGTGGGTGCAGCCATCCAGGCGGGCGTTCTGGGCGGCGACGTGAAAGACGTGCTCCTGCTGGATGTCACCCCGCTCTCCTTGGGCGTTGAAACGCTCGGCGGCGTGATGACAACCTTGATTGAGCGCAACACAACAATCCCGGTTAGAAAGACCGAGACTTTCTCGACTGCAGAGGACAACCAAACAGCGGTAGACGTGCACGTGCTGCAGGGCGAGCGCCCCATGGCAGGTGATAACATGAGCCTGGGCCGCTTCCGCCTGGAAGGTATTCCGCCTGCGCCGCGCGGTGTGCCGCAGGTTGAGGTTACCTTTGACATCGATGCTAACGGCATTCTCAATGTGACGGCAAAAGACAAGGCTACCGGTAAGGAGCAGAAAGTAACCATCACGGCTTCTACAAACCTGAGCAAGGATGAGGTTGAGAAGATGGTGCAGCAGTCCCGCCAGCACGAAGCCGAAGACCGCAAGCGACGAGAACTCGCGGAAGCCCGCAATACCGCGGATAGCATCGCTTATCAGACCGAAAAGACGCTGCAAGAGCTGGGTGAGAAAGTACCCGGCAGCGAGCGGCAGAACATTGAAAGCAAGATCAAGGATCTGCGTGAAGCGATCAAGGGCGACAACACCGAGCAGATCAAACGCCAAACGGGAGAGCTGCAAAATGCCTTCCATGCCCTGAGCCAACAGCTGTATGCACAACAGCAGCAAGGAGGCGATCAGGGCGGAAACGGCCACGGACCTGGAGGGCCACACGATGAAGGCGAGGTTGTAGAGGGCGAATTCCGAGAAGCTTAACCGTATGCTGAATGAGGACCGCTCGAAAGACGCCGCCGAGGACGGTCATAAGAATGACTCAGGCGAGAGCGGGTTGCGTATCATAATTTGATGGCGGTGATCCCGCCATTTCCATCCCCCGTTATTTGGAATCTCTGGGTTCCAAATAACGGGGTTTTCAATTTAGGCAGAAATTCTCCATTTGGAACTGCTGTAATTTAAGCCCGCGGCTTGCCCATTCAGCACAGCAGGGCTATAATCATGATCAATGAGCGCTCGTTCATCCCCTTCGGTGAGTCATTTCCTGCCGGCAGCTGTCATCCTGGCCATTTCCGGTTGGGCGGGCTTATTCTTCCTGGTCAACAACATGCTGCCTACGGTTGGTCCGCGCTGGTTGTTCTTCTTCCTGGGTGTTTTGGCGCTCACGGGCACGGTACTTCCAATCGTCGCCTTCCTGAACCGACGTTTTCAGTCCAGCCCAGCTCCTTCTTCCGGGGTGATCATCCGCCAATCGATCTGGGTTGGCGTATATGGCGCCACCATCGCCTGGCTGCAGCTGGGGCGAGCACTGACGCCAGCATTAGGGCTGCTTCTGGCGTTAGGGTTGGTTGTTATTGAATGGCTGCTGCGATTGCGCGAAAAAAGCCAATGGAATCCCTGAGAACTACCTAAAGATGTTGGTTTTGCTATACATTTGCACAATTAACTCTTAATCGATTAGATGAGCGATCTTAGTGCCCTTCCCTCCGTTGAAGAAATTCTCCAATCACATAGCGGAAAAAAATTTATCTCAGATTATGGGCGTCCTTTGACCTTGCGGGCCATTCGATCTACTCTCGATGAGGTGCGCAGACGCTATCAGGAGGGAACCCCGGTGCCTGATGAGGTTGCTTTGCTAGCACGGATGGAGGATCGGTTAGGCAGCTGGACCAGAAAGACGTTGGTGGCAGTGATCAACGCGACCGGAGTTGTCCTGCACACCAACCTGGGTAGGGCGCCGCTGAGCCGAGCAGCACTGCAAGCTATTCAGGAACTATCTCAAGGTTATGCGAACCTCGAGTACGACCTGGAGAAGGGCCAGCGAGGTTCCCGGACCGTGCATGCTGAAGATCTACTGCGGCAAATCACTGGCGCAGAGGCCGCCATGGTCGTGAACAACAACGCGTCAGCGGTCATGCTGATATTGACGGCGCTGGCCAGAAGAAAAAGCGTGCTGATCGCCCGATCGCAGCTGGTTGAGATCGGGGGAGGCTTTCGCATCCCCGATGTGATGAGACAGTCCGGGGCCCGGTTGCTGGAGGTTGGCGCCACCAACCGCGTTCACCTTTATGATTACGAACAGGCCATCGCCGAAGGACCAGTCGCTCTTGTGATGCGCGCCCATCGCTCAAACTTCCAGATCATCGGATTTACCAGCGAGCCAGATCTGGAAGAGATCGTGAGGGTAGCGCACAAGGCGAATATCCCCGTGGCGGACGATTTGGGATCCGGGTCTTTATTGGATACCGCCGTCTACGGTCTTGGGCACGAACCCATGGTGCAAGAATCCCTGGCGGAAGGAGCCGATCTGGTATGTTTTTCAGGGGACAAGCTTCTGGGCGGCCCTCAGGCAGGGGTAATCGTCGGCCGGGCAGACCTGGTCGCCAGACTCAAGAAGCATCCTCTGGCGCGCGCGATCCGGGCGGATAAACTTTGCCTGGCGGCACTGTCGGCAACGCTACTCCATTATCTCAAGGATGAAGCCGAGCAGGAGATTCCGATCTGGCGCATGATCTCCACATCGAGTGAAGAAACCCGAGAACGAGCCGAAAGTTGGAAGAGCCACCTTGGGCAGGGAGAGGTTATCTCCGGAGAATCGACAATTGGTGGAGGCAGCTTACCCGGAGAGTGTCTACCAACCTACCTCTTGGCTCTGCGGACTGCCAGCGCCAACCGGTTGCTGGCTCGCCTGCGAACAGGCACCCCACCGATCATCGGGCGCGCCCAGGAGCAGCTCGTCGTACTGGATCCGCGCACGGTATTGCCGGAGCAGGAAGAAACGCTCCTGGCGAAGCTGAGTGAAATATTAAATTGAAAGGAAGCCAACTACACTTATGAAATCCGACCTCGACCGCCTGATGAAAAGCCGGAATCTGGACGCAATATTGGTTACCGGACCGGCCCAACACAACCCGCCGATGGTTTATTTAACCGGTGGCGCCCATCTTACCGCTGGCGACCTGGTGAAAACGGTAGGTGAAGATGCGGTACTTTTCTTCTATTCGATGGAGCGCGACGAAGCTGCGAATACCGGTCTGAAAACCAAGAACCTCGACGACTATAAACTGCATGAGCTTCTCGAGCAAACTGGCGGCGACCATCTGCAGGCTACGGTACTGCGATATCAGAGAATGCTCTCCGATCTGGGACTGACCAAAGGCCGGATTGCGCTAAGCGGAAAGTCAGACGCCGGCTCAGCGCATGCCATCTTCTCCAGGCTGGAAAAAGCGCTCCCGGACATCGAGATCGTTGGCGAGCTGTCCGATTCCATCCTGCTGCAAGCCATGGCGACAAAAGATGAAGGCGAAATTGAACGCATGCGCCAGATGGGCCGAATCACCACCCAGGTGGTCGGGAAGGTGGCCGATTTTCTAACCTTTCATCAAGCAAAGAACGGGATTTTGGTTAATAAAGATGGCGCACCTTTGCGGGTGAGAGATGTAAAAAGCAAGATCAACCTCTGGCTGGCCGAGCGGGGCGCCGAAAACCCGGAAGGGACGATTTTTGCAATTGGAAGGGATGCGGGAATTCCCCACAGCAGCGGCAATCCCAACGACACGCTGCGTACAGGCGAGACGATCGTTTTCGATATCTTTCCTTGCGAAGCTGGGGGCGGTTATTTTTATGACTTCACGCGCACCTGGTGCCTGGGCTACGCTCCTGACGAGGTGCAAATGGTCTACGAGGATGTATTAGATGTTTACGGGAAAATTATGGGCGAGCTGCAGCCGGACACGCCATGCCGCATGTACCAGGAAAGCGCCTGCGATCTTTTCGAGGAGAAGGGCCACCCTACAACGAAAAGCAATCCTCAAACCGAGGTGGGATATGTCCACGGCCTGGGACATGGATTAGGCCTGCACGTTCATGAGCGCCCGTGGTTCGGCCGCACCGCTACCGAAGAGGATCGATTGTCGCCTGGCGTAGTGGTCACAATCGAACCGGGGCTCTATTATCCGGACCGCGGACTGGGGATACGCCTCGAAGATACTGTCTGGGTGCGTCCCGATCGAAAAATGGAAGTCCTGGCAGAATATCCTCTGGACCTGGTGCTTCCGATTAAAGAATCCTGACGATGAACGACGCCTCATCCATTCAAGAAGAAAACCTGCAACCGCCTGAAGCGCGTATCCTGGGCATTGAGACTTCATGTGATGAAACCGCGGCGGCTGTGGTGGAAAACGGACGGGTCATTTTGTCAAACCTGGTCGCCTCTCAAGCCGACCTGCACGCAGCATACGGCGGCGTCTTCCCAGAGGTCGCCTCGAGGCAACACATCATCACCATCCATCCGATTATCGAACAAGCGCTGCATGACGCTCACCTCACTCTGAACGATGTAGAAGCGATTGCCGTAACCCGAGGGCCTGGACTGCCTGGATCTTTGGTTGTAGGCATGAATACCGCCAAGGGGCTAGCTCTGGGCAGCGATTTGCCGATCATCGGCATAAACCACCTGGAAGCGCATATCTATTCAGCCTGGTTGTATTTCAGCGACCAGGCGCCCACTGATGTTCCGGAATTCCCCCTTCTGGCGCTAATCGTATCCGGAGGCCACACGGAGCTGGTCTTGATGAACGATCATCTGCAATACCGGCACCTGGGCAGCACGCTGGACGATGCGGCCGGCGAAGCTTTCGATAAGGTCGCCCGCCTGTTAGGCTTATCCTATCCCGGCGGACCCGCCATCGAAAAGGCCGCTGAAGAGGGCGATCCTCGTGCCTTCGATCTCCCGCGCGCCTGGCTGGAGGGTACGTGGAGCTTTTCATTCAGTGGATTAAAGACAGCTGTCCTGAGAGAAGTGCGCAAGATCGAGTCAGATGGCCTGCCCCTTCCGGTCGCCGATTTGGCAGCCAGCTTCCAGGCCGCAGTAGTCGATGTGCTGATCGGAAAGACGCTTGCGGCGGCGAGGGAATTCAAAGCTAAGGAAATTTTGATTGCGGGGGGCGTCTCGGCGAACAGGGCTCTGCGCCAGGCAATCCCAGAACAAGCAGAGTTGCCCGTACATATCCCCCCGATTTCGCTTTGCACCGATAATGCGGCCATGGTAGCAGGAGCGGGCTATTATCGCTTCATTCATGGCCAGCGAGATGATCTTGACATGGATGTGCTGCCGAACTGGCCGCTTTCCCAGCTTTAAAACCAAACCGCCCTTGGGGTGGCTCTTTTCCCCATCGGGCGGTTTTGAGTGAGGAGAATGCAATTATCATTATATCCAAACACCTGAAATGAGCATGAAGAGAACTTAAAAATTTGGTGAGAATTTTGGTCAATCCAAAACGGACTGAATTTCAGACAGCGAAATGGGTCCCGGCCGGAGAATGACCGGCTGCGGCTGGGTACAATCCACTACGGTAGAAGGGATACCGCCGGGTGTGCGCCCTCCATCAATCACCAGATGGATACGACCGCCGAGCTGCCCCAACACCTCCTGCGCGGTATTGGTATTTTCATGACCGGACAAATTTGCGGAAGTGACGGCGAGGGGACCAGCCAAGCGTAAAAGATCCAAAGCCACCGGATGGTCTGGGAGCCGAACGCCAATGGCTGGGGTTGAAGAGAGCGCTTCCGGCAATTCGGGGTTCCGGGGCACGATCAGGGTGAGGGGGCCAGGCCAAAAGCGGTCTGCCAGGCGCAGGGCAGTCTGGCCGGGAGACCGGGCGATTTGATCCAACTGAGAGATCGTTCCAATCAATACAGCAATCGCCCGAGCACTGTTCCGGCCCTTAATGCTGTAAAGGCGCTCGATGTATTCCTGAAAAAAAGGCAGGGCAGCCAAACCATAAACTGTATCGGTGGGGAATGCAACCGTCCCACCATTATTGAGGATATCGACCGCGTGTCGAAGGGCGACGGGATAATCCGCACTCAAAACTTCAGTTTTCATGAAAGAAAATCTGTAAGGGGAAAGCTAGGCGGGATATCATTTGGACAATATTATAAAGGAACATTGCTTTGAGTAGTCACGAATCTCGGAAGTACTCGTGAGAATCCCCCCCAGCCCCCCTTGATAAGGGGGGAGCAGAATCCCAGGCCCTTGATAAGGGAGGAGAAGAAGCCCCAGGCCCCTTGAGAAGGAGGGAGAAGAATCGGCCTGAGCGACGCTCTCTGTCGCCCCTCCCTTTGAGAAGGGTAGGAGAAGAATCCCAGGCCCCTGATAAGGGGGGGAGACGGCCTTCTCGCAGTGTTGAAGTGAGAACTGCTGTCACAAACCTTCTCGGTCGCTAGCAACGGCTGCATAAGGGCTGCTAAGAAGCAGCTATGCAGCTGAGAAGGTCAGAGGCGATTCAACGTCCAGATGATTTGCAGGCCATCCAGAGTCAACCAGGGAGCGATGACATCAATTACGCTGGTCTCATTCGCAATCAATTGCGACAGCCCGCCGGTAGCGATGACTTTCATCTGCGGTCCAAGCTCCGTACGGAAACGGGCTACCATGCCTTCTACCAGTGCCACATAACCAAACAGCATTCCTGACTGCATGGCATGGACCGTATTACGACCGATGGCTGCCGG
>DATCIL010000123.1:0-2181 GCA_036507795.1 Anaerolineales bacterium
GAAGCGATAAAATATTCGGATTATCACCCGTTGAAATTTGGCTGACCCCATTCAACCGCGCGTTTGCCGGCCATTGGTTGCCGATGGCTAAAGATGAACAGGCTGCCAAACAGATTATTACAATCTGCTTAGATTATCGAAAGACTACCTTACTGTTTCGTTCGATATAGTAAAGGATCACCCTTGTAAGGCTCGTAACCCCCGGGTCCTAGCTCCCAATCCTGAATTCGCCTCTTCTAAACGAAAAAAGGCACCTTTTCGGGTGCCTTTTCTGCCTCTTCCAGTAGCGGGGCCAGGATTCGAACCTGGGACCTTCGGGTTATGAGCCCGACGAGCTGCCTCTGCTCCACCCCGCATCGAATTTTTATTATAGCATGTCAGACAACCAGGGTCAAGACCCTATTCGTCCAATGTTATTGTTCAGCGAAATTGACACCCGCTAACTGTTCAGCGAAAATGTCACCCCATGAACAAGAGAGTGACATTCAGCATGAACGAAATCAAACGTCTGTACGTGATGCAACAAATCGCAGACCATCAATTGACTGGTCCGCAAGCGGCTGAACGCCTGGGCTTGTCCCTGCGCCAAATCCGGCGACTGATCGCCAAATACCGGGAAGAAGGAGCACCGGGATTGGTGCACGGCAATCGGGGACGGGCGCCCAATAACCGTATCGAAGAAGCCGTGCGAGCCAAGATCTGGGAGTTGGCTGAAGAACAGTACCAGGACTATAACGACAGCCATTTTACGGAAGAACTGGCTGAGGAGCATGGCCTGGCAGTGTCCCGCGCCAGCGTGCGTCGCATTCGCCGGCAAAACGGCCAGCCCAGCCCGCGGAAACGCCGCAGTCCCCGGCATCGCAGCCGGAGAGTGCGCAAACCACAGGCTGGGATGCTGTTGCAGACGGATGGCAGTCGCCACGACTGGTTAGAAGGGCGGGGATCCTGGCTGAGCTTGATCGCCTACATCGATGATGCCACCAACCAGGTAGCTGGAGCCACCTTCCGGGACGAAGAAGATGCCGCCGGGTATTTTGTGGGGTTACGCGAGATTTGCCTGACCCAAGGGATCCCCGCCGCCATTTATGCCGACCAGCATACCATCTTCCAGAGCCCCACCCAGGCCACCCTGGAGCAAGAACTGTCCGGAGAAACGCCCAGAAGTCAGTTGGGCCGCCTGCTGGACGAACTGGCGATTGAACTGATCGCCGCCCACAGCCCCCAGGCCAAGGGCCGGGTGGAACGACTGTGGGAGACGCTCCAGGACCGGCTAGTCAAAGCCTTGCGGAAAGCAGGCGCTTCAAACCGGGAAGAAGCCAACCGGGTGCTCGGGGACTTTCTGCCCAAGTTCAACCAGCGTTTCCAGGTAGCACCGGCTCAAGCGGCAACAGCCTATGTGCCCTGGCCCAAGGAATATCGGCCGGAAGATTACTTCTGCTTCAAGCACACCCGCACCGTGACCAACGACAATACTATCCCCTTCGATGGTCACCGTCTGCAGATCCCGCCTGGTCCCCAGCGCAGAAGTTTCGCCAGGGCCAAAGTCGATGTCTGGCAACACTTAGATGGCCGGCTGGAAGTGCGCTATCAGGGCCAAAGTCTGGCCACCTTTGAGCCAGCCACAGATGCGCCCGTGCGAGTGCACAAATTCCAGCCAGCTCCCGGGCAGGAAGCCCCAGAGAAGAAGCCCGGGGCGGCCAAAGCGCTCAAGAAACCGAAAGTACCTAAGGCCTATAAGCCTGCCGCCGATCACCCCTGGCGCAGGCCCCTGTATGCCAAACCCAAGGAAAGCAACGAATGACGCAAACTATCTGGCAAAGACCCATAACAAAAGACGAGAGGGGACTTTTTTGCAAAGCTCCCTTCTCGCCTTCCTTTGGGGTAAAGCCGATTATACTTGAGCGATGTCCCCAGTCAAGGTGACATTTCTGTTGAACAGTTATGGTGACAGAATCGCTGATCAATGACAGGGTTTTAAGGAAAGATTTTCGATCCGGGTTACATCTACTATCTTTCGTGGTATCCTTAGCGTGTTGCCTACTTCGTATTCCTTTCCAATTTACCAATTTGCTCTACCAACTTACTAATTGCCTAATCGACCAATTGCCTATGTACATATCCATCGAAGGTGTAATCGGGGTTGGCAAGACGACTCTGGCCAGACTGCTGCAACCGGCCTTC
>DATCIL010000124.1:0-1906 GCA_036507795.1 Anaerolineales bacterium
TAAATCCCCATAGGTATTGACCATGGTTCTAGTCCCCAAGGTCCGTCCGGAAGCGATTCAAGCTTGCCGATGATCAGTGCGCCTCCTGGGACTAATTTATCGGTAAGTCTCAGCAGCGTTTCTGTGCGCGATGTTTCGTCATCAACGAGCCTCCTGATTGGACGAACGCTCTCAAGACGCTGCATGCTTAAAAATAGTACGCTCTGCTCCCGCCAGGCTCGTCTGCTGGACTCATTGACTCCACCAAGCATTCTGCACCCATCATGATCGTCAGCAACCCACGTACCAAACTGCTATCATTCTCTGGCGTAATTGAGCGATGTTTATCCTATGAGATCGGTTTTCGCATTCTTGCTGTTTACTCGCGGTCGATTTTTCAGGATCGCGAATCAGCTGAAACAGAGACTCGGCATACTGTTGGAATTTTTCGATTCAAAATACTTTTATCTTTGAGTGGCATGCTTTGTGCGGTTGTTCTGTTTCGTAGGCGCGCCTGCAGCGCCCAAAGGGGGTTGGTAATCCTTAGCCGTCGGCTTGTATATTTCAAAACTATTGGCGAGTAGCTCTCATTGAAAAAGTCATAAGTGGTGTTGGCTCCGAGCAGCGCGATTTTATGTGCAACAAAGTATGCGCAGAGGCGCGGCGACAAACCTGCCCGTATAGTCACTCTATGGTCTAGCGTTGTCCAGGAGAAAACAAAATGAAAAAATGGCTGGCCGTTTCACTCGGCATTACTATCGCAGCTTTCGAGGTTCTCTTGGGGTGGGCGGGAACCTCAAGAGAACTGCTGGTTAGCGCGACAGCGCAAGCCCAGGAATATTCATCGGCCGAGCTGTTCTCTCAGGAGCAGCTCGATAACCTGCTGGCTCCCATCGCGCTCTATCCCGATCCGCTCCTGGCGCAGGTGCTGCTGGCCGCGACGTTTGTGGATCAGGTTGATGAGGCGTCACGGTGGATGCGCGCCTATAACAAGCCAAACGCCATCGACGATCAGCCCTGGGATGTGAGCGTCAAGGCCGTGGCTCATTACCCTTCGGTTCTCTACATGATGAGCGATCAGCTGGATTGGACCGCCTCGGTGGGGCAAGCTTACGTTTACCAATCCACTGACGTCATGACGTCCATCCAGCACTTACGGGCGTTGGCGCGTTCCGCGGGCAATCTCGTGACCAATGAGCAGCAGCAAGTGTATGCGGACGGCGACATTATCCAGATCGTCCCCGCGCAACCCCAGTATATTTATGTCCCGACCTATGATCCGCATATTATTTATTTCGGTCCGGCCTCCTATTACGGTTTGTCTCCGGCGAGCGTCATCTTTTTTGGCCCGCCATTCTTCATCGGGGCCTGGCTGAACCACGACTGCGATTGGCACACACGCCGGATTTACTATCATGGCTGGCGCGGCGGCGGCTGGATCGCCCGCAGCCGTCCGATCATTCGAATCACCAACATCTACGTCAACATCCGTTACACCAATGTCCAAATCAACCGGAATATCATTCGCCAGCACGTCAACTACACCAACCTCAATCGCTACAACAGCGTTCATCGCGAAATCAATTACAACAACTTGATACGCGACAAGAGGGCCGACATCGGCAATGCCAACGCAGGCAACAAGATCATCAGGCGCAACCTGGACGTCACTGACCCGAGACTTGGCACCTACCATGGGCGAGCGCCGGCGAAAGAGCCAGCGGTACGGGAAAAGCGGCCGCCGCCCGCGCAAACGAAACCGCAGCGGATACCGGCGCCATCCGCCCGGCCGCCGGAGAAGGTCCGTCCGCCGGCAGCACAACAAGCGCCTAGAGATATTCACCGGCCTCCCAACACAGCATTCGGTGGCAGCGGGAGTGCTCTCGACCCTCGTGACGCCAGCCAACGCGGACGAGAAAGTAGGGCG
>DATCIL010000125.1:0-1134 GCA_036507795.1 Anaerolineales bacterium
GGGTCCCAGGAACGGCTACAGGATGGAACCACGGTTGAAGTGGATCCTGGATACCTTCGTGAATCCATCGTCGAGCCGGGCGCTAAGATCACCGAGGGCTTTCAAAACATCATGCCTGCGGATATCGCCCGGGACATGACCGATGAGCAAATTGAAGACGTGATCGCATTCATAGAGAGTTTGAAATAGCGCCGAGGCTAACTTGGAGGAAAACATGAAATTATTATCCGCTTCCCTGATCCGGGGCCTGATCGGCCAGGTGGTTGGAACGCTGGTTGGGATGGGCTTTATGCTGCTTATCCGCCTTGCCCTTGGTCTGCAGCCCTGGAAACCGGAGCCGGTTTGGGTGGTAGGGTCCCTGTTTGGGGTGATCGCTTTTGTGATCGGCACGGGTGTTTTGGACGACTGGTTCAAATGGATGAGAGGGGAATCGACCCCTGAAGCCGAGGCCCATTATGAGCCGCCGATTGGCCTGCAGCAGATCGTCAACTTATCCTACGACCACAAGGTAATCGGCATTCAGTACGGCATCACTTCCGTACTGATGTTGTTCGTGGCCGGCTTGTTCGCCATTATTTTCCGCACCGAACTGATTTCCCCCGGCATGCAGATCATGGTACCAGATGTCTTCAACACTTACATGAGTCTGCATGGCATCGTGATGATCTTCGGCATGCTATTGGGCGTGGGCGCCATGTCAAACTTCCTGGTGCCTCTGCTGATCGGCGCCAATGACATGGCTTTTCCGCGGCTGAACGCTTTCGCCTATTGGATCAACGTGCCGGCCGTCTTCCTGTTGCTAAGCACGCTCTTCCTGGGCGGCATCGACGCCGGTTGGACGGCCTACCCGCCCCTCAGCGCCAACCTGGGTAAGATGGCCTTCGGCATGTTCTTCCTGGGCGTGTATGTTTTCGGTCTCTCTTCGGTTTTGGGCGCGTTGAACATCATCGCCACCACCATTCGCCTGCGCGCCCCGGGTATGAACCCCTTCCGCATGCCGATCTTTGTATGGTCCGCGCTGGCGACGGCCATCATCGCATTGACCGCCACGCAGCTGATCGGTCTCTCCTTTCAGCTCGTGCTGTTTGAGCGCCTGTTCGGCATGGATTTCTTTAACCCCAACCAGGGCGGCAA
>DATCIL010000126.1:0-6015 GCA_036507795.1 Anaerolineales bacterium
GCGCATTAATTCGAAGCAGCTCATAGCGATGAGAACGTTGGCCGAGCAATGGAGAACGGTCGACAAAACCGATTTTGGCAGGATCATGGAGTTGGATTGTCGCTTCCATGAGTTGTTATACCAGGCCGCCAACAATAAATTCTTGAGTGACGAGTTGGATCATCTTCATAATCTCTCTTTACGCATATGGTACATGGCGCTGGCTTACACCCGGCCGGAGGATATCGACCTGGACGCGCATATCGAGATTCTGTCGGCGATTGAAGCCAGGGACAGCCACCACGCCGAGAACCGGATGCGCAAGCACATCGAAAAATTTCACACGACCATCCGACAATATTTATAGGAGTGCTATCCATGATCGTGATTCAACACCCTGTTCCCAGCGATATAGAAATCGCCCAGGCAGCCGTTCTAAAACCAATAAAAGAAGTAGCCGACTTCGTTGGCTTGAGCGAAGATGATCTTGACCTGTACGGCAAATTCAAAGCCAAGGTTCACCTGGATGTTTTGGAAAAGTTCAAGGATCGCCCACAGGGCAAGTATATCGATGTAACCGCCATCACACCCACGCCGTTGGGAGAGGGCAAAACCACCACTACGGTCGGCCTGAGCCAGGCCATGGGCGCCTATTTAGGCAAGCGCGTCTTTACCTGCATCCGCCAGCCTTCCCAGGGACCTACCTTTGGCATTAAAGGCGGCGCCGCCGGCGGTGGTTACAGCCAGATCGTACCGATGGAGGACTTCAACCTGCACCTTACCGGCGACATCCATGCCGTGACCGCTGCTAATAATCTTCTGGCGGCGGCCATCGACGCTCGCATTATGCACGAACGCAGTTATGGGCCGCGCTTCAAGCAGGTCACCGGCCTGGATCTCCTGGACATCGATCCCTATACCATCACCTGGAACCGGGTGTTGGATGTCAACGACCGGGAGCTGCGCAACATTATTATGGGCCTGGGCACCAAGTCCGACGGCTACCCTCGCCAGGGCGGATTCGATATCGCGGTAGCCAGCGAGGTGATGGCCATCCTGGCGCTCACCACCAGCCTGAAAGATATGCGCGAACGCTTGAGCCGCATCGTCGTCGGACAGAGCGTACGGGGGGAGCCGGTCACAGCGGAACAACTGGGCGTCGCCGGAGCCATGACCGTGCTAATGAAGGACGCTATCATGCCCAACCTGATGCAAACGCTGGAAGACACCCCTGCCTTTGTCCACGCTGGTCCTTTCGCCAATATCGCGCATGGTAACAGCAGCATCGTTGCCGACCAGATCGCCCTGAAGCTGGCCGATTACGTCGTCACCGAATCGGGTTTTGGAGCCGATATCGGCATGGAGAAGTTCTTTGATATTAAATGCCGCTACTCCGGGTTGATCCCTAACGCCGTCGTCCTGGTAGCCACCGTCCGCGCCCTGAAGATGCACGGTGGCGGTCCCAAGGTGGTCGCAGGGCGGGACCTCGATAGCGCCTATACGGAGGAGAACCTGGAACTCTTAGACAAAGGCACTGCCAACCTGGCTAAGAATATTGAGATCGCCAAGTTGTTTGGCATTCCCGTGGTGGTGGCCATTAACCGCTTCAAGTACGATACCGATGCCGAGGTCCGCCTGGTGCAGCAGCGCGCCGAGGAAGCCGGCGCTTACGCCGCCGTTCCATCCAATCACTGGGCGGAAGGCGGTCGAGGTTCTATCGAGCTAGGCGAAGCCGTTATCGATGCCTGCGAGCAGCCCAGCAACTTTGAATTCCTTTATCCACTGGATTACTCGATCAAGCAGAAGATTGAAACCATCGCCGCCCGGGTGTACGGGGCGGACGGCGTTGATTACACGCCCCAGGCGGAGAAGCAAATCGCGGCCTATGAGAAAGCCGGTTTTGGCAACCTACCCATCTGCATGGCCAAAACCCATTTAAGTCTCAGTCACGATCCGGCTCTCAAGGGCGTGCCTGCTGGCTTCATTGTCCCAATCCGGGAGGTGCGGGCCAGCGTTGGCGCAGGGTTCATCTACCCCTTGCTGGGTGAGATGCGCACCATGCCCGGCCTGCCCTCCAGACCGGTCTTCATGGACGTCGACCTGGACGAGGAGGGCAAAGTCGTTGGATTGTTCTAAAGCGTATTGCATGTTGCGTATTGCGTATTTCGTATTGCGTATTTCGTATTGCGTAAAAGCCAAGAATGGGCAAGGTCTCTGGACAGGCTTACGGAATACGTTTTACGGATTACGCTGTTCTGGTCCATACCTGACCCACAAAAATCAACACTCGTAGCAAGGAGACTTCCCAATGTCCGAAATTCTTTCAAAAATGTCCACCGCCATCATCGAAGGCGAATTAGGTGAGATGGCGCAGCTCACGCGCCAGGCCCTCGAGCAGGGTCACTCTGCCAAGCATATCCTCGATAACGGCCTGATGCCCGGCATGGATCATGTTGGGGTCGAATTCAAGGCTGGCAACATGTTTGTGCCCGAAGTGCTGCGCTCGGCGCGCGCCATGCAGGTATCCATGGACATCCTCAAACCGCTGCTGGCTGAAAGCGGCGAGAAGATGGTTGGCAAAATCATCCTGGGTACCGTAAAGGGCGACCTGCATGATATCGGCAAGAACCTGGTGGGCATGATGTGCGAAGGCGCCGGCTTTGAGGTCAAGGACCTCGGAAAAGATATCGCTCCAGAGCAGTTTGTCCAGGCTGTAAAAGAATTCGAGCCTGACATAGTCGGCATGTCGGCTCTGCTCACTACCACCATGCGCACCATGGAGCACACGATCAAAGCCTTGCAAGAAGCCGGCCTGCGCGAGCGAGTAAAAGTGATGGTTGGCGGTGCCCCGGTGACCCAGGCCTTCGCTTCGCAGATCGGCGCCGATGGCTACGCTTCCAACGCCGCGGCCGCCTCCGAGCTGGCAAAAAAATTCGTCAGCGCAGCCTAGCGTACTTCGTATTTCGTATTGCGTACTCCTCTCACGTTTCACGAACTACGCAATACGCAATACGGGCTACGCACCACGCATTATTTATTCAAGGAGTCTCTCATGAGAACCAACTACCGCGTCAATTCCGGCGTTCGTTTCCGGATGCTATCGGATGACCAGCTAGAGGAGCTTTTCGCGGGCGTCCTGCACGTATTGGAGGCCACCGGTCTGGATGTGCACCACGAAGAGGCCCGCGAGATTCTTAAAAAGGCTGGCGCATGGGTGGACGGCCTGCGGGTTCGGCTGCCCTCCTACCTGGTAAAGCGATCCCTGGAGATGGCGCCGCGCAGCTTCACCCTCTATGCGCGGGATGGCAACCCCAAACATAATATCTATATCGGTCCTGGCCGCGCTCACTTTGGCCCCGGGCCCACCTGTCCCAATTTCATCGACATAGAGAGCTTAGAGCGGCGGCCGTACGTCAAATCCGATGTGCCCCTCGTCGCAAGAGTCGTAGACGCACTGACCAACATCGATTTTTGCGAGTCGTTAGGCACAGTCAACGATGTTCACCATGACCTCGGCGCTCTCTATGAGTTCGCCGGCATGTTCCCCAATACCAGCAAGCCGATCGTCGCCTGGTCCTATGACTGGGATGACTCCTCCGGCATCCACGCCATCGCCGTCGCTGAGGCCGGCGGTCAGCAGGCCTTCGAGCGCCGTCCTAACTACGTGCACTATTGCGAGCCGCTCTCTCCGTTGGTGAGCACATCGGAAGCCATCAGTAAATTAATATTTGCCGCTCGCCATGGAGTGCCCCTGGTCTTTACACCCTGCCCGATCGCGGGCGGCACTGCCCCGGTCACAGCAGCTGGCATCATCACTCAGGCCGCGGCCGAGTCCTGGATGGGTCTCGTCCTGGCCCAGGCGATTCGCCCCGGTCTGCCCTTTATCATGGGCGGCGTGCTCTCCATCATGGACATGAACGCCATGATCCTTTCCTACGGCGCGCCGGAGCTGTCCTTGATGATGGCTGGTCTTACCGAGCTGGCCCACTACGCCGGTTTGCCGCTGTGGCAAACGGGCGGCTGCACCGACTCCAAGACGCTCGACGAGCAGGCTGCCATCGAAGGCTCCCTGTCGTGCTTTTTCTCGGCCCTGAGCGGTGGAGACCTGTGCCATGACGTTGGCTACACGGAGAGCGCCATGACCGGCTCAGTGTTCCAGCTCGCCATGATGGATGAAGCCATTGGCTACGCCCGGCGCATCACGCGTGGCATTGAAGTCAACGAGGATACACTGGCGGTGAACGTCATCCACAACGTCGGTCCCAATGGTCACTACCTGCGGGAACCTCACACTCGCCGCCATTATAAAACCGAGTTCTGGTACCCAACCCTGTTGGATCGCCGCAATTACGAGGAATGGGAGATGATGGGACAGCAGCGCTTGAGCGACCGCGTGGTCGGCAAAGTCCAGGATATCCTGGCCACCCATCAGCCATCTCCTATCAAACCTGAGACCGAAAAGGTCATTCAGGAAGTCCTCGAAGCCGCGGAAGACCGGGTCAAATAACAAAAAAAGAGGTCATTATGAGCGAAATTCTTGAAAAAATCTCGACCGCCATCATCGAAGGCGATGCTGACAGCGCCCCTGGCCTGGTGCAAAAAGCTCTCGACCAGGGCCTGGCCCCGAAGACCGTCCTCGATGATGGCATGGTTGTTGGCATGAACGAAGTCGGCGCCCGATTTAAACGCGGCGATATGTTTGTGCCGGAAGTGCTGATGTCCGCCGACACCATGCAGGCCGGGCTGGTTGTCCTGCGCCCACTGCTGGCCGCCGCCGGCGTGAAGATGCTCGGCACGGTCGTACTCGGCACCGTAAAAGGCGACTTGCACGATATTGGCAAAAACCTGGTCGGCATGATGTGCGAAGGCGCTGGCTTTGAGGTCGTCGACCTGGGCTTCAACGTGCCGCCGGAAAAGTTCATCAGCGCTATCAAGGAGCACCAGCCCGATGTTGTCGGCATGTCCGCCTTGTTAACCACCACCATGCGCTCAATGGGACACACCATCAAGGCCATTGAAGAGGCTGGTCTGCGCGACCAGCTCAAGATCATGGTCGGCGGCGCGCCGGTGGATCGCGATTTCGCCGAGCGAATCGGCGCCGATGGTTATGGCTCCAATGCGGTCGCCGGCGTCGAACAGGCCAAACGTTTTGTTGGAACCGCCTGATCTGGCGGATAAGGATCCAATAATGGCGCCATCAGAGCAGCTGCCTGTTGTTCTCATCGCCTGCAAGGTCTTTCAGAGCTTGCTGGCGGAACGCATGCCACCGGGCCTGTGCGAGCAGGTCACCTTTATGGACTACGGGCTGCACCGCGTGCCCAGCAATTTGACCTGGTCCGTTCAGGAGGTCATCGACAACATTGAGCAGCCCAGCCTGGTCGTCCTGGGATACGGCCTTTGCGGCAATGGCCTGAACGGCATTAAGGCCGGGCCTCACACCCTGCTGGTTCCCCGGGCCGACGACTGCATTGCTATCCTCCTGGGTTCCTACAAGAAATATATCCAGGAGTTTGAAGCCCATCCCGGCACTTACTACCTCACCAAGGGCTGGCTGGAATCGGGCAGCAATCCACTTCAGGAATACCAGGAATACCGGGAGAAATACGGCGAAGAAAGCGCTGGCTGGATCATGGACCAGCAATACCAGCATTACGAACGCCTGGTCTTCGTCGCGCACGACCAGGAGGACCTGGAGAAGTACCGCCCTCAGGCCCTGGAAGTTGCTCAGTACTGTGAGCGCTGGGGCATGCGATATGAGGAGATGCTTGGCTCCGACGTCTTTGTACGGCGCCTGCTGGAGATCGCCGCTGCGCTGGACAAAACCGATGAGGAATTCGTAGTGGTCCCGCCCGGTGGTCAGATCAGGCAGTCGCAGTTCATACGATGATCGAGGAAAAAAGAAGCGCTGCAAATAAAACGGATTGCGTTAAACGTAAATACCAGGAGACTGATCAATGAGAGTCAATAAAACGAATTATGTGGTCAATGCTACACCCACGTTCGAGGTGCTTACCGAAGACGAGATCGAGGCGATTT
>DATCIL010000127.1:0-3172 GCA_036507795.1 Anaerolineales bacterium
AGACTGAGCCTCGAACGGCATCTTGCGCGGGCCCGTGGATCAGTGGGTGGACGAGCTGACTGACCTCGCCGTCACATACGGCTTCGATACCTTCATCCTCTGGGCAGAAGGCGAGGGCCAACTGTCTCGGTTTGCCGAACAAGTGGTGCCGGCGGTCCGAGCGCAGGTTGCCGCCCAGCGCACATGAATGACCAGAGCGTCTAGATCCCCCAGGGATACGTATCGGGCGGGTCCATCTGCCTGGGTTGGATGTGCAGGGGGTGCAGCGCCTCGGTCTCGTCAGTGCGAATCTCTATGAAGAAGTATTTTGGCGAACAGTTGGCTGGCTTCTTCCAGGAGCCTGCGCACCTCTTCATCGCTGGTCTGAGAAAAGTCCTCGTACCAGGTTCCAACGCTGAAGAACGGCTGGGGTGTGACCGCGCACACCACGTCGTCCACTTCGTTTTCGAACGCCTCGCAGGTCTCGGGCGCAGCGGTCGGCACGGCGACGACGATCTGCGCCGGCTGCTGGGCGCGCAGTCCGGCCACTACCGCGCGCATGCTCGACCCCGTCGCCAGGCCGTCGTCGACCAGGATCACCGTTTTGCCCCGGACATCCAGCGGAGGGCGGTCTCCCCGGTAGGCGCGTTCGCGGCGCTCCAGCTCAGCCCGTTCTCGCCGGGTGACCACATCGAGCACGGCGTTAGGAACGTTCAATGGGGGAATCCCCTAGAGGGTTGCCATCGCATGAGCAGCGGAGCATAATGGCGGAACGGGAAACGCAGCGTTCACGGGCCCTGCAGCTCTTTGCGGCTACCCGGGTGCTGCGCCAGGCCATTGGCTCGCCTGGTTATGCCTTTAACGAAGAAGAACATGTGACAGGCAGTTTTTTATTTGATATAATATGACCAGTAGTCATGGCCATGGTCATTTATTTAGGAGAGTTTTAATGCCAGAAACCATTTCGAAGAGCAAGCTCAAGGCCAGAATGCTTGAGATATTTCGCGATTTGGAAGCCAGCGGCGAAGAATTGATCGTCACTCATCATGACAAACCGGTGCTAAAAATTGTTCCGATTAAGCAAAAAAAGGCCGTGGCGGAATTGTTTGGAGATGTGCAGGGACGCACAACTTACCTGGAAGACATCGATACTCCTACGCTGGCGGAATGGGAAGACGCCTGAATGATTGTGCTTGACACCTCCGCATTGCTTTATTGGACGCTGGATCCGGACAAACTATCATCAGATGCCGAACAAGCCATTGAAAACGCCAATCGAATCGTGATCAGTTCCATCTCAGTCTGGGAAATTGCCCTTAAGCTTAAACGAGGCAAACTCGTAATTCCCTTGACAATCTCGGAATACGTCGAGCGATTGGAACGGCTGGAGGCACTGGAGATCCTGTCCGTGGACGTACAGACCTGGTTAGATAACCTGGAACTGCTCTGGGAGCACCGCGATCCGGCGGACCGAACCATCGTGGCCCTGGCTACTCGCTTCGGCTGCCCTTTAATCACTTCAGATCGTGTCATCGCTGATTATTACCAGGAGACGGTCTGGTGAAAAAATGCCCTGTTTCGTTTTTCGAGACCTGGCCACCGTGATCGCCGAGGTCTCCGACCGAGGCATCCCTCAGGCTCGGTCAGAGACCTTCGCCATCGGGTGCGGGGCAGCCCATCCAACGGACATCTCATCTTTCGTTGGGGGCTTGACAACTCTGACCATGTATAGTATTATCCTTTCTGCAGGATACCAGTAAGTTTATGTTGGAAGTGACGACAGCGGCTCATGGGTACATCCATGAGCCAATTGTTTTGCCCGTTCCGATGAAACAAACCGAGTACCTGAAAATCCTATTTTATTGCCCTATAAGGAGGCAAATATAATGTCTGAACGAATCATCGGTACGGTAAAATGGTTCAACGGCAGCAAAGGCTACGGCTTTATCGAGCGTGAAGGTGGCGAGGACGTTTTCGTCCATTTCTCCGCCATCCAGAGCGACGGCTACCGGAACCTGGAAGAAGGCCAGCGAGTCGAGTTCACAGTTGAACAAGGCCCGAAAGGTCTGCAGGCCAGCAACGTCACCGTAACCTTCTAACCTGCGCTCAATTTCGTAGATGGATCGCCCGGCTCCGGCTGGGCGATTTTGTTTTTTGAGGGCGGGCCCACTCCCATCGCCAAAAACGAACAGAATAGCAGACCTGAAAGGTTTTTAGTACCTTTCAGGTCTGGTTTATCGATTAAAATCATTGCATACTTAGCTGGCTGCAGCTATGAGGGGGTCTTCTCGATGGCAACAAAGTAATCTTACAACGAGAGGTACGCCATGAAGAAGCTTGTTCTGTTTCTCGCGGCCGGTATCCTAATCTACTTCCTGATCCCTGCTGCCCCACAGTCTGTGTCCGGCAGAATTGACCCCGAGGTGGTCCAACCAGGTCCGTGGGTAAGCCAGCCGGTGACCCCGGTTCTCAGCCTGCCCATGCGGCAGCTGGCTGTTGGCGCCGGGCCAGCCGCCGCGCAGGGGTTTAACCCGCCCCGGCAGAACCCCCTGAGGAATGAGCCTGACCAAGGCCGCCGGGGCACCTGGGACCGGGAGAACGTACCTCCCGACCCGCTTCTCGCGCCGGGCGCTGAGAGCCGCTCTCGAACGCCTGGCCTGGACTTCAGCTTCGATGCCACCGGCAATCCGGCCGCCTGCGGAACCTGCAGCCCGCCAGATTCGAACGGCGACGTTGGCCCCAACCACTACGTTCACATGGTTAACGCCACTAAGGTAGCCATCTACGATAAGAGCGGGAGCTTGATCGTCGGGCCATTCAACCTGAGCACCCTGTGGTCCGTCGCGCCCTGCAACGCCAACGCCGGCGACCCGATTGTGCTGTACGACTCGCTGGCGGACCGCTGGCTGTTGAGCCAGTTCGCCTCGCCCAACCACATGTGTGTGGCTATCTCACAGACCGCCGATCCCACCGCAGCCTACCACACTTACACGTTCAACGTGGGCGCCTTCCCGGATTATTTCAAGTTCGGCGTGTGGCCCGATGCCTATTACATGTCGGCAAATGAGGCCAGCTACACCGCTTATGCCTTTGACCGGGCGAGCATGCTTACCGGCGCGGCGGCAACCTTCCAGAAGTTCACCGGCGGGACGAATTTTTACCTGCCCAGCGACCTGGATGGGCCGACGGCGCC
>DATCIL010000128.1:0-3286 GCA_036507795.1 Anaerolineales bacterium
TGATCGCGAGGGTGCCCTGGCCAGGATCGTTGGCTTTGCCGTTTCTCGGGGATTTTCTCTAAATTGTGAGCGGGAAAGGGCCGTGGATAAATTGAGGGGTGGGATCCAGCCCCAAAAATCGCCGACCTTTCGTCGCGGAGAAACCGGTGGCTGGCGCGATCACTTTAAAGCAGAGCATAAGGAGATCTTCAAAGAAGTGGCTGGAGATTTGTTGATCCGCTTGGGCTACGAGCGTGATGTTGATTGGTGAAAGCCGGCGCGTCGAGGCGGGATGACGGATTCTGATATTCGCTGCTCGGTCGTAATTCGCGCCTATAACGAAGAGGTCCAGCTCGGCCGGCTGCTGGCTGGAATCCAGAAGCAGACCGTAAAAAACCTGGAAGTGATCCTGGTTGATTCGGGTTCCACCGACTCTACCGTGGCGGTTGCCGAGGCCGCCAGGGACAGGTGCCCTGTAGATGTCGTTCAGATCCGCCCCGAAGAGTTTACCTTTGGCTATTCACTTAACCGGGGTATCGCCGCAGCCAGAGGCGAATATATTATCATAGCCAGTGCCCATGTTTATCCGGTCTACCCGGATTGGATTGCCGGGTTGTTGGCTCCGTTTGAGGACTCCGCCGTCGCCCTGGTTTACGGAAAACAGCGCGGCAACTCCGCCAACCATTTCTCCGAACACCAGGTCTTCGCCCGCTGGTTTGCCGAGGAGTCATCGCCGCGCCAGCCGCACCCATTCTGCAACAATGCGAATGCTGCTATACCGCGGGCATTGTGGGAAGCCCATCCGTATGATGAGACCCTTTCCGGGCTCGAGGACCTGGCCTGGGCGCGCTGGGCCATGGAACAAGGATATGCGATTTCTTATGTTGCCGAGGCGGAGGTAATTCACGTGCATAACGAGGCTCCGCGAGGGGTTTATAACCGCTACCGCCGCGAGGCCATGGCATACCGGCGGATTTTCCCCCAGGAGCGCTTTCACCTGCTGGATTTTATCCGTCTCTCCGCCAGCAATATCACCAGCGACCTGTGGCATGCTGCCCGGCAAGGGGTTCTCTTACCGGCCTTCGGAAGCATCCTTTGGTTTCGCCTGATGCAGTTTTGGGGCACTTACCAGGGCTTTCGCCATTCCGGTCCACTGACCTGGCAGCTGCGCAAGACGTTTTATTACCCGCGCGGTTTAGCCAGGCAAGCTCAGCCGCCCACCAGGGACGTCGAGCCGATCCAGTATGGCGACGCCGTGGAGGAGACATGACGGATATCGCCGCCCTGGTGCCGATGCGCCATGTCTCGGAGCGCGTGCCGGGCAAGAACTACCGCCCAATGGCGGGCCGTCCCCTATACCATTACATCCTGGAAACCCTGATGGGCTGTCCGGAAGTAACGCAAGTGGTTGTTGATACAGATAGTCCCGAAATTATCCCTGGCGTGGCCCAATCTTTTCCCGCGGTCAAAGTCCTGGAGCGCCCTGCGCATCTACGCCGCGGCGAGGTCCCCATGAACGAGGTGCTGCTTTATGATACCGGTCAAATCGAGGCCGATTTTTATCTGCAGACGCACAGCACCAATCCGCTCTTGCGCTCCGAAACTGTCTCTCGGGCGATCCAGGCGCTGTTAGAAAATTATCCCGCTTACGACTCCCTCTTTTCCGTCACCCGCCTGCAGACCCGCCTGTGGGATGCTCTCGGCCGCGCCGTAAACCATAACCCGGCCGTGCTGCTGCGGACGCAAGATCTGCCGCCGGTCTATGAGGAGAATTCCTGCCTGTACATTTTCAGTCGCCAGACCCTGGTCGACCGGCGCAACCGCATCGGCGAACGCCCCTTGCTGTTCGAAATCAACCCACCCGAGGCCTGGGACATCGACGAAGAGCTCGACTTCCAAATCGTCGAATTCCTCATAAAGCAGAGTCGGCCCACCTAAAAAACCGCGAAGCCGGCAAGCACGCCAAGAAACGGCTAAGCCTCTCAACCATAATCTTCTAAAGCCAAGCTCCTGACCACTAATTACTGATCACTTTCTCACTATCCACTGCCCACTATCCACTACCCACTTCTTCACCATGCCTACAGTCCTCTTCACCGCTCCCTACATGATCCCCTACCTCGACCGCTTCCGCCCGATTCTGGAGGGCAGCGGTCTGGAATTGATCGTTCCGCAGGTAATCGAACGGCTGGAAGAGGCCGAATTGTTGGAGTATGCCGGCCGGTTTGATGGCACCATCTGTGGCGATGACCGCTACACGGCCCAGGTGTTGGAAGCCTGCGCGCCCCGGCTGAAGGTGATTTCGAAGTGGGGCACCGGGATAGACTCGATCGACGCGCCGGCCGCTGCTCGCCTGGGCATCAAGGTCTGCCGAACCCCGAACGCTTTTACCTTGCCCGTCGCAGATACCGTCATCGGTTATATCCTGGCGTTTGCTCGCCGGCAACCCTGGATGGACCGTTCCATGAAAGCCGGTCGCTGGGAGAAGATGTCTGGACGCTCTCTGAGTGAATGCACCCTGGGCGTCGTCGGGGTAGGCAACTGCGGCAAGGCCGTGATCCGGCGGGCCCGCGCCTTTGGCATGAAGTTGCTGGGCAATGATATCGTCGAGATTGCGCCTGATTTTGTGCTGGAGCACGGCCTGGAGATGACCTCTTTGGAGGATTTACTCGACCGGTCTGACTTTGTCAGCCTGAATTGCGATCTCAACCCGACCAGTTACCACCTGATCAATAGCCGGGCACTGGAGAGGATGAAACCCGCTGCCGTCCTGATCAATGCTGCCCGCGGCCCGGTTGTGGATGAAGCCGCCTTGATCGAGGCGCTGCAAGAAAGGCGGATTGCCGGGGCAGCCCTGGATGTCTTCGAGGTTGAGCCGCTGCCCGCCGATAGCCCTCTGCTGGAAATGGACCACGTGATGCTGGCGCCCCATAACGCTAACTCGAGCCTGGCAGCCTGGGAGCGGGTACACTGGAACACCGTTCGCAACCTGCTGGCTGGCCTGGGTCTACCAGCCGAACAAATTTCCTGGCAGGTTTAAGGTCAGCAATTCTCATTTTGTCGCTGCGAGGAGCGTTCTTTGCGACGAAGCAGTCTCCTGTACGGCTCGGCTGAGATTGCTTCGGCAAAGAACGCCTCGCAATGACACCATAATGAGAATTTCTGAATTAAGGTACAATCGATCAAATTATGACAATGCAGCAGCCATTACCGTCATCAAAAAATAAACCTCGCACCGTGATCATCACCGGAGCAGCCGGAGGCATTGGCCGGGCCACCGTGCGGGTCTTTGCCCAGGCTGGCTGGC
>DATCIL010000129.1:0-13065 GCA_036507795.1 Anaerolineales bacterium
CCTTGCAGGCCTGAACTCAGCCCTGGAGATCTTTGAAGGGGATTTGCGAGATCAGAGGGCGCTGGCGGAGGCTGTGAAGGGAGTGGATTATTTGTTCCACCAGGCGGCTTTCGTTTCGGTGCCGCAATCCATGGAAGAGCCGGAGGTTTGCTTCGAGATCAACGTAAAGGGAACCACAAACGTGCTAGAGGCCGCCCGGGAGGCAGGCATCAGGCAGGTGGTGCTGGCCTCCAGCGCCGCAGTGTATGGTGAATCTCAGGACTTGCCTTTGAAAGAGGGAGCAGACCTGGGGGTCCTATCCCCTTATGCGGCCTCCAAGCAAATTAACGAGGTATATGCCGGTTTATATACACGCAGCTTCGGTTTGCCGGTTGTGGCGCTGCGCTATTTTAACGTTTACGGCCCCAGGCAGTCTCCGGATAGCGATTACGCGGCTGCTATTCCAATCTTCATCCGGCGCTTGCTGGCGGGACATCCACCGGTAATTTTTGGTGATGGCAGCCAGCGCCGCGATTTCGTCTTCGTATCCGATGTGGTGCGCGCCAACCTTCTGGCGGCTGAGTGCCCCCAAGCGGCGGGCGGCGTCTTCAATATATGCACCGGCACAGAGGTAAGCATCCTCGATCTGGTAGAAACGCTGTCGCAAATAATCCCAGGAGCGGCGCTGCCTGAGTATGGCCCGCGGCGCCCGGGAGATATCTATCGCTCTCTGGGGGATCCCGGGCGGGCGGCGCAGGTGATGAATTTCCGTGCTGAGGTGAACCTGGCGGAGGGCCTGGCGCAAACATTGCAATGGATGCAAGAAAATTCATGAAGGTTGGAGGCTGCCATTGAGCAAAAACCCTGCTATACTTGGGGGCAAGCCGGTGTTTTCGAATAAGGCGCCGATGGTGCGACCGGTTCTACCGGATTACGCGGAGATGACCGATGGGATCAGAGAGATCCTGAGTTCCGGTATGGTCACCAAAGGCCCGTACATGAGAGAGTTTGAGGAGAGGGTTGCCGAGCATTTGGGCGTCAGGCACGCGGTGGCAGTTTCCAGCTGCACGTCAGGGCTTATGCTTACCCATCGTGCGCTGGGTCTTGAGGGGGATGTCGTGGCTCCGAGCTTCACCTTCATGGGGACGATCAGCTCCTTAGTATGGAATAATTTGCGCCCGGTCTTCACGGACGTCGACCGGGACACCACGAATCTCGATCCTGAGGCGGTTAGAGCTTCGCTTACTTCGAAGTCTTCCGCTATCCTGGCTGTCCACAATTTCGGCAACCCGGCTGACATTGCTGAATTGCAGGATATCGCCGAGAAACACGGAGTCAAGTTGATCTTCGATGCAGCCCACGGCTTTGGCGCCCTCTACCAGGGTCGCCCGCTTGGATCTCAAGGAGATGCCCAGGTGTTCAGCCTGAGCCCGACCAAGCTTTTAATAACCGGTGAGGGCGGGATCGTCGCAACCAACGATGATCATCTGGCAGAGAAAGTTCGCATGGGTCGCGAGTACGGCAACGATGGCAATTATGACAGCGCTTTCCCCGGTCTGAATGCCCGCATGCAGGAGTTCAGCGCGTTGATGGGGCTGCACAGCCTCGACGATCTGGAGGGTGCTGCGGTGAGCCGTAATGAAACCGCCGATCTGTTCCACGAGGGGCTGGGCGGCATCCCGGGGATTGGCTTCCAGGCGGTTCGCAATGGCGACCGCAATTCCTACCGGGAATTTTCGATTACCATTGATGCTGATTCTTTTGGTTTGACCCGAGACGAATTAGCGGTAGCGCTGGCTGCTGAAAACGTGGATTCACGAAAGTACTATGAACCGCCTGCCCACCGCCAGACCGCTTATCTGGGTTATTTTGACGGCCGCGCATTGACAAATACAGATTGGCTTTCCACGCACAGCCTCAGTCTTCCGATCTGGTCGCAGATGGATTCGGGAGTGACTCTGGGAATTTGTGAGGCCATTCAAAGGATATACGAGAATGCTCAAGCAATCCATCAAAAACTTGCCGCGTGACGGGGTTAAACCGTTAATTATTTGGTTCCGGAAAAGACTCTCCTATGAGGGGCTGATTCGCCTCATCGCGGATGCAATTTTAATCAATCTGGCTATCCTGTTTTCTTTGGCGGCGCGCCTTCTTTACATTGTCGCTTATGGGAATCCGGAAGCAAACCTGGACTACCGGGAGACGTTTTGGCAGTACATGCAGGCTTATGGTGACAGCGCCTGGCTATTAACCATCATCTTGCTGGTCATCTTTAATTTGAGTGGTTTTTATACCTACGGACGTTTTTATCGCGGCCGTTATAAAGCGCTGATCGTGGTTCAGGCGGTCAGCCTCGGATACCTGATTTTTGGTCTGCTGGTTTATCTCTCCGAGGGATTATTGTTCGGATTCCTCGAAGAGTTTGCCAACTTTCCGCGTGTCGTCTTAATTCTGTCCTGGGCCTTAACGATCCTTTTGTTATCAGCTGCGCGTGCCTGGGCGTTCCTCTGGGAGAACGTTATATGGGGTGAACGGTTTCATCCCAAACCCGTCGAGGAGCGGAAAATCCGCAATGTACTGGTCATCGGAGGAGCGGGTTATATCGGTTCAGCTTTGCTGCCCAAGCTGCTCGATCGCGGTTACCGCGTGCGCCTGGTAGACCTGCTCCTTTACGGCACCGAACCGATCAAGGATTACACCGGTCATCCCCGTTTAGAGGTTATGCAGGTCGACTTCCGCCAGATCGACAAAATTGTCGAGGCGATGCACAACGTCGACGCGGTGATCCACCTAGGGGGTATCGTGGGTGATCCAGCCTGTGCCCTCGATGAAGACCTGACCATTGAAATTAATTTGATGGCAACCCGGATGATTGCCGAGGTTGCCAAGGGCAGCGGCGTTGGGCATTTTATATTTGCCAGCACCTGCTCGGTTTATGGCGCCAGCGATCACATGCTGGATGAACGCTCAGAACTCAACCCAGTCTCCCTGTATGCCCGCAGCAAGATCGCCTCGGAAAAAGTTCTGTTAAAAATGGCCGATGAGCGCTTTGCCCCGGTCATCCTGCGTTTTGGCACCATTTACGGGTTATCCGGCCGCACTCGATTCGATCTGGTGATTAACCTGTTAACCGCCAAAGCCTTCGTGGATAAAGAGATCACCATTTATGGGGGTGACCAGTGGCGGCCGTTTCTGCACGTGGATGACGCGGCCAGTGCGGTGGTGGCGGCGTTGGAGGCGCCCCGCCGGGTTGTGCGCAACCAGACCTTTAACGTTGGGTCCAACGAGCAGAACTTTACGATCCGGCAGGTCGGGCGCATGATCCAGTCGCACGTGCCGGGCGCGCGCATCCTGAACAAGGGCGACCTCATCGATCCGCGCAACTATTGGGTAAACTTTAACAAGATCAACAGGACTCTAGGTTACATGCCAAAATGGACGGTCGATCAGGGCATCGAACAGGTGATCGAGGCTCTTGAGAATGGAAAAGTTTACGATTACCGCGACGCCAAATACAGCAACGTAAAATTCCTGACTGAGGAAGGCATTTTTCGCCTCTATCGAAATGAGAATGGTTGGGCTTACCAGCTGCTAAACGAAACCCCAGCGGGTGCAACCGTTGTCCTCGACCTTTAAAGCATGCCCTTATTGCCGGCGACCGAGTGGGATAGCTTCCTAGCGAACCATCCTCGGGTCCATCTTCTCCAAACAACTGCCTGGGGCAATCTAAAATCAGAATTTGGCTGGGAGGTGGAAAGGATTCTCAGCGGAGGGAGCGGTGCACAGGCGCTCTTCCGGCGCCTGCCTCTTGGTTTCTCACTGGCCTACATTCCTAAAGGCCCGGTTGGGGGCATTGAAGGGGAGAATCCCCCCCAGCCCCCCTTGATAAGGGGGGAGAAGAGGGCTGAGGCGTGGGGGGCACTCCTGGCAGAGCTGGATGGCGTGTGCCGGCGCCGGCGCACAATCCTATTGAAAGTAGAACCCGATATGTGGAGGGAAGGGGGGAATAATAACAACGCGCCTCCCGGCTTTCGCACGAGTTCACATTCCATTCAACCGCCGCGAACGATCGTTGTCAATTTGCAGGGCGATGAGGACGCAATCCTGGCTCGCATGAAGCAGAAGACTCGCTATAACATCCGGCTCGCGCTAAAAAGAAATGTAATCGTCAGACCTTCTTCAGATTTAGATCTGTTTTATAAACTCATCGAGAGAACCGGCGAGCGGGGGGAGTTTGGCGTTCACAGCCAGGAATACTACCAGAGGGCTTTCGACCTGTTCCATCCGCGTGGGAACTGCCAGCTCCTGGTGGCCGAATTCGAGCGCGAGCCTTTGGCGGCGATCATTGTCTTCACCCATGGTAAACGCGCCTGGTATTTCTACGGCGCTTCCAGCGACCAGCACCGGCACCTGATGCCTACATACTTACTGCAGTGGGAGGCGATGCGTTGGGCGCGAGAACATGGCTGCACCGAGTATGACCTTTGGGGCGTGCCTGATGAAGACGAGGAGATTCTGGAAGATCAGTTCCCCAGTCGCAGGGATGGTTTGTGGAGTGTATATCGCTTCAAGCGCGGATTTGGGGGAGAGCTGCGCCGCGCCTTAGGACCCTGGGATCGAGTTTATCAGCCCGTGATGTACGCCTTTTACCGGTGGTGGGTTGGGAGGCGAGAGCTTGGATAGCCCTCCGATGGATTCCCAGGCGTGGAATAAAATAATTTCGGGTTTACCCCAAGCTCACGTGCTGCAAACCTGGCAGTGGGCAGAGGTGAAGGCCCGGTATGGATGGGAGCCGCTACCGACCGTGTGGCACGACCGCCAGGAAGAGCCTGCTGCTGCCGCCATGGTGCTGGGGCGAAGACTGCGAGCTGGCCGTCTCTCAACCGGTCTACGGGTCATGTACGTTCCTAAAGGGCCAATTTTGCGAGATTGGAACGACCCCGGTCTGCGCGGCCAGGTCCTGTCGGATCTGCGTTCTTTAGCGTTGAGAAACGGCGCTATTTTCATTAAGATCGATCCCGATGTTCGTTTGGGTGCGGGCATTCCGGGGGAGGCTGGGGCTGCGGACGATCCGGCTGGCGCGGCGGTGGCTGCCGACCTTAAGTCCCACGGCTGGCGCTTTTCAACGGAGCAAATCCAGTTTCGAAACACGGTTTGGATTGATCTTGCCCCGAAAGAGGAAGCTTTGTTGATGAACATGAAGCAGAAGACCCGCTACAACGTACGGCTGGCGGCACGAAAGGGTGTAGAGGTAAGGGTGGGCACGCAATCTGACCTGGAAATGCTTTATCGTATGTATGCCGAGACCTCCGTGCGCGATGGTTTTGTAATTCGCGACCAGGGCTATTATCTACAGGTATGGAACACTTTCTTGCAGGCGGGAATGGCCGAAGCGTTGATCGCCGAGGTCGCGGGACAGGCGGTGGCTGCGGTGGTGGTCTTTCGTTTCGCTGGGAAGGCCTGGTATCTATATGGCATGTCCCGAGATGCACACCGTGAGAAAATGCCCAGTTACCTGCTGCAGTGGGAGGCGATCCGGAGGGCGAAGCGGGCCGGATGTTCGGGCTACGATCTGTGGGGTGCTCCGGACGAATTCGGCGAGCAGGATCCCTTGTGGGGCGTTTACCGGTTCAAGGAGGGATTGGGGGGTAGCGTCGTGCGGCATATCGGGGCGTGGGACCTGCCCGTGCGCCCGGTGCATTACTGGCTGTATACGCGCGTCCTGCCGCGGGTGCTGGCGCGGATGCGGCGGATGGGGATGGCTCAGACCCGGGAGTCGCTGGTGGGTCCGGGAATATAATTGAACCGCGAAAGCGCCAAGCCACGATCTCTAACGCATCTTTGAAGAAGAGGGAAAAGACCGGGAAAATTAACGCAGAGACGCGGAGACGCAAAGAAAAAATAATTGAGATCTGCGTCTCTGCGCCTTTGCGACTCTGCGTTAATTTTATTTCTCCCCGGAAACCTTCGAAGCCAAAGCATGCAAGGCTAATAAATAATAGCGTCTTGGAATCTGTCTGGCACAAGTGTCTGGAACGCCAATTACGCAAATGAGGTTTGCTCGTGGAAAGCGAAGTTAAGTGGTATAAAAAGAATGGTAAATAATCTGCCAGAAAGAACCATCCTCCAACCCAAAATATAAGTAAAATCTTCGCGCTACTTGGCGCACGTCGGATGCGGCATAGATGCTCTACCCATGATCTTGTTGATCTGCCGCATCCGCTGCATCTTTGCGGTTCAAAAGGATCAACCATGGAAAATCTACCTCGCCTGCAAATCGCGCATCTACCCACGGCAGTAGAACCGCTGCCGCGGCTTTCGGAGGCACTGGGTGGTCCCACACTGCTGGTTAAACGCGATGACCAGACCGGCCTGGCCTTCGGCGGCAACAAGACTCGCAAGCTGGAATACCTCGTGGCCGACGCCCAGCAGAAAGGGGCGGGAACGCTGATCACCGCTGGTGCCGTGCAGTCCAATCACTGCCGCCAAACCGCGGCCGCCGCTGCCCGCCTTCGCTACAATTGCATCCTGGTTTTGACCGGCGACCAGCCGGATCAGGCAACCGGCAACCTGCTGCTCGACAGAATCCTGGGCGCAGAGATCGTTTGGGCACAGCGGGAGAACCGTGATCAAATCTTGCGTGAGGTTTTCGAAGAGGCGGAAAGCGCGGGACGCAAACCTTACCTGATCCCTTACGGCGGCTCGAATCCTGTGGGAGCGGTAGCCTATGCCTTTGCCCTGCAAGAACTGCTCGGGCAGAACATCCAGCCTGATTACATCGTATTTGCCTCCTCGTCGGGAGGCACTCAGGCCGGCCTGGTGGTCGGTGCACGATTATTCGGCTTTGAAGGTCGAGTCCTGGGGATCAGCGTAGACGAGAAGGCCGAAGTACTACAGGAACGTGTGGCTGCACTCGCCAACCAGACTGCTGAAGTCCTGGATCTAGTCACCTCTTTTGGACCGGAAAACATTCTGGTAGACGACGATTATCTAGGGCGAGGTTATGGGAAAATGGGTGAACCGGAGAAGGAAGCTATTTATCTCTTCGCCCAGAAAGAGGGCCTGTTATTAGATCCGGTGTATACGGCTCGAGCCGCGGCGGGTTTGATTTCCCTCATCCGGAAGGGTTTTTTCCAGGCGAATCAGACGGTGCTCTTCTGGCACACCGGGGGCACGCCGGCGTTGTTCGCGGACCAATACCAGTTGCCCTTTTACCTTTCTGATTTCAATCCCAGCACTTCGTAAACCGGCACCGGTTGGGTCTTCCCCTTAGCGATAATCGGCTGAACCTGCCGGGCTTCAATGTGGCAGTCCACTTGCTGGTATGTCGCTGCGCTGATTAAGATCTGGCCGGCTGCGGCGTGCTCCTGAATCCGCTTGGCCGTGTTGACGCCATCTCCGATGGCAGTGTAATCCAAACGTCTTTCCGCACCCACCAGGCCCAAGACAGCTTCGCCGCTGTGTATACCGATGCCAAAGGACAGGTGGAGTTCGGGAGGCAGTTTCTGATATAACATCAGGGTTGCTTCCCGCATACCCAGTGCGGCCTGGACGGCGCGCAACGTGTGTTCGGCCTGTGGGATGGGGGCGTTGAAAAAGGCCATGATGGCGTCCCCCATAAACTTATCAATGGTTCCTTCCTGGGCCAGAATTGCTTCAATTGCCGCCCCCAGATACCGATTGAGAATGGATACGAGCTGCTCGGGCGCGTACTTTTCGCTGAATCTCGTAAAGCCCCGGATATCTGCGAACAGGGTGGTGATCTCTGTGCGCTTTCCTCCGAGTTGAAGCTCGTCTGGGTTAAGCTGCTCGATTACGGCTGGTGAAACCATGCGTGCAAACAGGCGCCTTTGCGCTTCCAATTGTTTGTTTTCCGTCAAGTCTTCCAGAACAATCGCAACTCCCCGCGTGCTCTCATCAGCATTTTTTAGAGGAGCCAGGCTTAGACTCAGCGTGAGCGGACCTCTCTGATCGAGGGCGGACTGCAGCTCAAGACCGATCATCTGGCGGCCGGTCTGACGTACAAGACTGAGATATCTGTTCAAGTCCAGGCCGATTACCGGGAGTACCTCGGTGATCCTCTCGCCGACCAACTGAGACTCAGAGCGTCTCAAAATCGTCTCCGCGGCCTGGTTGCACAAGGTAATTCGGTTTTCCAGATCGATAGTAATCACGCCGCTGGCGATGGAAGCGAAGATGTCATCCATGAAATTTTTCAGATCGCTTACATCTCCCAACGTTCGCCATACCGATTCGAAAAGACGGGCGTTTTCAATGGCAACCGCTGCCTGATTGGCAAAGGCGGTCAGCAAATTCAGTTCGGTCTCGGTAAATAGACCTGTACGAATGCGATTATCGGCGTAGATCACGCCGGTCAGCTCATCTTTTACCTTCAAGGGCACGCACAGGATCGAGCGCAGATTAAGAGTGATAACGCTTTCTTCTTTGTCAAAACGCGGGTCACGCTGGGCATTGGTTGTGAGCACCGGTTCAGCCTCGGCAATTACGCGCTTCACTACTGTCCGGCTGAAAGCGAACTCGGCATCTTCCAGGGTTTCCTGCTCCAGGTTGCGAGCTATGCGGATCGAAAGCTCCCCTTGTTCGTCCCGCAGCATCAAAAACCCTCGCTCAGCGCCCGTCAGCCGCACGAGGGTGTCCATGACAATGCGGAGAACGTCATCGAGCTCTAGCGAGGAATTGATAACTTGCCCGATGCCCGCCAAGGCGAGCAGATCTTCCCGCTCCCCTTCGCGCTTGGCGACCACCCGGCTGATGCGGCGAAGCGATCCGGCTAAACGCGCCAGGTCTTCCGATGCCTCGTGAAGATTCGCAGGATGCAGCGCAATTAGTTTCGTGCGAATCTGGTCAGCCAGTTCGCCGATGCTTTGGATTTGTTTATCGAGAGATGTTGATTGAGGCTGTCCTGAATCTCTGTTCATGCAGCCTATAGTATATCAGGACTTGAAGATTGAAGCTCTCCTGGCTTTTCTTGGCTCCTGGAAACGAGACAGAAAGCGTTTCAACATCGCGAGAAAAGAGAGGTTGCGGACCTCGAGGCTGGCGCTTCGGGCTGCCTGGGAGTTTCCTGAGAAAGGTCCATAAGTAGCGGCCTGGTATTCGGTCAACAGTATTTGTATCGGGCCGTCCGCTACTGGCAGCAATTGTCTCAGCTTTTCTGCGCGTTCACTTGGCGTATCTTTCGGTCTTGGTGCGTTTCCCAGGCGCTTCAGAGCCCGGTTGAGCTCCAGATAAGCTTTCGCAAGTGGGGAGAGCGTTGCGTAGTAGACCCAGCGGCGCAGGAATTCAGGGGATTTGAGGCCGAAGCGCTGTAAGCCGCTTTCCAGTGATACCGGAATTGGAGGCGATCCGCGTACCCGGCGCATCCGGCGCACAAAAAAGCCGGCTACAAACAGGATCAGAACCCCGAAAAGGTACAAGATGATCGCAGGAATGGTAAATCCCTGGTCCATAAAAATATTTCCGAGGGAATCCCGGTCTTGCGCGAAAAGTTCCTCACGCAGACTTTGCAGATTACGCTGCATCTCTTCCGCCTTGGACAGCGCATCCGGATCTGATTCATCTTCCCCGTCCAGGTTACCTTCAGGCCGGAAGATTGCCAGCTGAGCGGCGGTCGGCTCAAATTCAACCCAGCCGATGGTAGGAAAGTATACTTCCGGCCAGGCGTGGGCATCTCTGTGGCGAACCGTGAAACGTTCGGATACGGAGGCGATATCTTGGGGAACGTTATCCCCCGCACCCAGGGTAGGGACGGTTTGCGGTGCGCCTGGAAGCCGCTCCCCCTCGGCATACCCCACTGCCATTCTGGCGGGAACGCCTAACGAGCGCAGCATCACGATTTCAGCAGTGGCGTAATAATTGCAGAAGGCTTGCTGCTGATCAAAAAGCACCCAATCAACCGGCTCTTGATCGGCGGGCTTGGCAGGCAACGTCTCGCTGTATTCCAGGCTTGTGCGCAGGTAAGTCGTGATTGCCTGGGCCATATCGTAAGGGTTGTCGAGCCCTTCGGTGATGCGAGCGGCCAGTTCACGTGTTCGCGGGGTAATATTATCTGGCAGCTGCAGATAGCGCTCTTTCACCCAATCGGGATATTCTGTGCCAGACTCACGCAGTTGAGCTGCGGTCGCCGCTGTGAGTGAAGCTTCGACCTCATACACCTCGCCTGGATAAAGGATGGCGTTGGATTTCAGAGCGCCAAGGTCGATGGTGCCATCAGCGTTAAGCGCCAGGTTAGCCTGTACGGGACGGCTGATCCAAATTGGCTGGGAGGGTGTGTGCAGGTTTTGGATTGGCTGGTTGGTCTTTATCGTAAAAACTCCCGTAGTTCGCCCTTCGTATTCGGGTAGATTTAGATCGAAGGTATTGGGTGCGAGGTCGCGGGTGACGGGCAAGTTATTGGTCCAAGCGCTATCATAGTAATCATAGATCCGATCGCGCCAATAATAACGAACACCTGCTGCCACGCGCGGCGGCGCCTCTACATTCATTACGATGGCATCTGACAGGGGATTTCCCCGGCCGAGCGGGAGGTTATCTCCATAGAAATCGGTGATTACGCCGACGGAGGCCTGTAAAGAAGAGAATGCATTGCTCATGCGGTCTCGAACGGTGTTCCATGGGCGAGTTATCTGCTGCCAGGCCCGTTCTGCTGGCTGCACCGCCGATGCCAGCGCCGGCGCTGTCCAGGCGAATACCACGATGATGGCGGTCGCCAGCAGTGCTGTCCGGATAAAGTCAAGACCTACATAGGGAGGCAGATACGCTCCGGCCTGTTTCCAGCGATTTTGTTGCACAAGGAAATGCTGGCGGGCGATTAACAGGAGAGAAAAGAACAGGTAGCCAGCCAGGAACCAGGTGCGAATCGTGAAGAATGAATCATAGGCTTGAATGATAATGATGGCGATCCCGGTTGGCAAGATCGCCCGCCAGGCGCTGGCGTGGCGGGTCAGGTTATAGCCGGCATATACGCTCAAAGTCCAGAAAAGCGTGGACATTAAAAACAGGAAGAACATGTTGTCCGTAACCGGTTTTTGCCGTACCAGCTGGTCGACGGTGATCGCTAATCGGTTTTGAATGCTGAGCAAGCGTTCAGACCAGAGAATGCCGGCGCCGAGAGTCAAGCCCAGCTGCCAGGGGACCGTGAAAAGCCCATAAGCCACGGCAAAGGCCCTGGCGACTGCTGGAGAAAAACGGCTCTGACCCAGGGCCAGGCCAACAAGCGCCCCCATGAAAGCGACGTTTTGCACTATGGAGAGATCTTCGGTCCAGTGCGTGGCGCTCAACCGGATTGCTGCAGTGATCAGCGCTGCAATTAACAACAGCGCGGCGGGTAGATCCCACCAACGCATCAAATTTGACTGATTTCGAGAAGTTTGCATGGGAAGCATTTGCTATTCACCGATATTAAGTACAAAGTTCCTGTCGTCTTGGTTCAGTTTACCTCAAAAATTGAAGCTGTGCAAAGTCATGCGTTATAATTGGAACGAAGTCTATACTTGCATTAATCTTTATATGATAAATGATGTGATGTTGGTCTGATCAATGCTCTTCAAGAATGGATAGTCTCCTCTTGAGTGTTGATAACCGAAATTACGCTCTAGCCGCCGTCCTCGGCGGCGTCATCCTGGAAGATTGCGCCGGGGACGGCGCTATGAGCGGGATTTGCGCATCGAATAATTTCAGCAATACTCCGGCAATGACTAGCCAAAATTGTGATGTTCGTATAAGGGAACAGGTGAACTATATCGGGTTCGCGTATGGATGAAAACTTTCACAATAAGTACCATCTATGGTAAAATTTTGCCGCTGCTTCCCGCGTTTGGGTAGGGGCGTAGGTCATGACGTTCAAAACCGGTTGAAAGACGAAGATCGTGGAGTAGTTTTCGTTACGACACTCAAGGAGAGTCCATGCTTAATGATTGGTTATTTATCGGTATTTTCCTCATCTTAGCGCCTGTTTTTCCTGCTCTTGCGCTAGTCGCCTCTCGTTTAGTAGCTCCCCGTAAACCCAGCCCCCTTAAATCTCAGACTTATGAATGCGGAATCGAAACATTTGGAGATACCTGGGTTCAGTTTAAAGCCCAGTATTACATTTTCGCCCTGGTATTTCTAATCTTCGATGTCGAGATTGTTTTTCTGTATCCATGGGCGGTTGCCTTTGATCAGCTGCCCTTGTTTGCCGTGTTGGAAGGGGTGCTATTTATTTTGATATTAATCGCCGGTCTGCTGTATGCCTGGCGTAAAGGTGTACTGGAGTGGGCGTAAGTTAAAGATGAATTGTGCGAAATCTTAAAGGCTGATGGATGAATCCTCAGCCTTTTTGTGCGAATCAGGAATGCCGCTGCGCAGTCACTTAGGAGAAAAGGTATGGTTGATCCAATAAATTTTGTCGCCAATTGGTTGCGCGACTTGTTGACCGGTTTGGGTCTTGCCTCCGGTCTGGTTACTTTAATTCTGACGTTCCTGGGCGTATTGACGGTTGCCAGCGTAGTGCTGATCCTGGACATCCTCCTGGTTTGGGTCGAACGCAAAATCGTCGCCAGATTTCAGGATCGCTTAGGTCCCAACAGGCTCGGTCCTTTTGGTTTGATCCAGCCGATTGCTGACGTTATTAAGCTGATTATTAAAGAAGATATTACGCCAGATGGCGCAGATAAGATCGTCTTCAACCTGGCGCCAATATTCGCGCTTGGCACGGTCCTGTTGTTATGGGCGGTGATTCCCTTCGCTCCCGAACTGATTGGCGCCGATATCAACGTTGCTGTGCTTTATATCGTAGCTGTTGGCGGGCTGAGCTCGCTCGGCATTATCATGGCCGGGTGGGCATCCAATAATAAGTACGCTCTATTGGGCGCCTTCCGGACGGTCGCCATGGTCCTTTCCTATGAAGTGCCTATGGTGATCGCTCTGTTAATACCCGTGATCTTGGCCCGCTCGATGGGGATTGGGACGATCGTGGACTCCCAGAGCATATGGTATCTCTTCATGGCGCCCCTGGCTGCCTTGATTTTTCTGATCACCTCCATTGCTGAACTTGGGCGAGCGCCTTTTGACTTAACCGAAGCCGAA
>DATCIL010000130.1:0-4577 GCA_036507795.1 Anaerolineales bacterium
CAGGTAGACAGGTAGACAGGTACACAGGTAGACAAGTACACAGGTAGACAAGTATACAGGTAGACAAGTACACAGGTAGACAGGGGCGAGCCGGTTTACTTTACTTGTTTACCTTGTATACCTGTCTACTCTCCTTCCAGCGCCTGGGCCAGATCGGCGATCAGATCGGCGGCGTCTTCGATGCCGAGGGCGAGGCGGACGAGGTTGTCGCGGATGCCGATCTCATGGCGTTCTTCAGTCGAGAGGTCGTAGTAGGACATGAGGGCCGGCTGCGTAACGAGGGATTCTACGCCGCCGAGGGAGGGGGAGATCAGGGGGATTTGCAGGCGGTCGATGAAGCGGGAGGTGGTTTCAAGATCGCCACGGATGGTGAAGGAAACCACGCCGCCAAATCCCTTCATCTGCGCGGCTGCCACTTCATGATCGGGATGGGAGGGCAGGCCCGGATACCAGACCCGCTCTACGGCGGGATGGGCTTCTAAGTATTCTGCGACGAGCTGGCCGTTATGGTTCTGACGCTCCACGCGCAGACCCAGGGTCTTGAGGCCGCGCAGCAGCAGGGCAGCGTTGTGCGGGTCAGAGATGCCGCCCAGCACGCCCAGAGCCTCCCGCAGGGCAATGACCTGATCCTTTTCGCCAGCCACCACGCCGGCGAGGAGGTCATTATGACCGGCCAAGTATTTGGTAGCGGAATGGACGACCAGGTCGACGCCCCACTCGAGCGGGCGGAGGTTCAGCGGCGTGGCGAAGGTAGAGTCGACCAGGGTCTTGACCTTATGGCGCCGGGCGACGTCGACCAGCCTTTCCAGGTCGAGGATGCGCAGGTACGGGTTGGTGGGCGATTCGGACAGGATCAGGCGGGTTTCCGGGCGGATGGCGTTTTCCAGGGCATGGAAGTCGCCCATGGGGACCAACGTACAGGTAATGCCGTAGCGCTTGAGGAAGTCCCGGCAGAAGATGCGCGTCTGGCGGTAGCAGTCGTCGGTGATGACCACGTGGGAGCCCTGAGAGAGCAGCGCCAGGAGCACGGTGGTGATGGCGGCCATGCCGGAGGAGAACAGGATGGCGTCGCCGGCGCCTTCGAGCGCGGCCAGGCGGGCTTCGACGGCGGCAACGGTGGGGTTTCCGTAGCGCCCGTATTCGGCGCGCTTGCCGCCCAGATGCCAGAGCTTGGCTTCCATGAAGTCGCGCAGCTCGGCGGTGTTCTCGAAGGTATAAGCGGCGGATTGGACGACCGGGTCGGTGATGGCGCGATAGGGGTTGCCCTGGCGCCCGGCGTGGACAGAGCGGGTGGAAGGGCCAGGATGCGCTTCAGCCGGCATGTCCTGCTGGCCCTCGAGGCCAAGTTTAACTGCGCTTGCTTTTCCATTAGCGTTCATCCCAGCACCTCCTTTTTAAATGTCAAAAAGGCTGCCCGGTTCAGGCAGCCTTTGGTTCGTCTCTGGCGAAGTTGAATTAGCGCTTCCGCTTGACGACCGCTGCTACCCTGACCCAGGCACGCGCGGGAATATCCATCATGGACATCAGCATGGCGATGAGCAGGATAGACAGGATCGTGAGAATAACAAAAGTCATGGCGAAAGGTTCCTTAGTTCGGGACTAGTTTACCCCTGTCGCCGGATAAGTTCTATTGTCAAAGGTTACGATTTCAGGAGGGGATTATTTGGTGGTTTTGTACAAAGGGATAAGACGATCAGGCGATTAGGCAATCAGGCAATTGGGCAATTGGCTGATCAGGGGATAGGGGATAAGGGTTAAGGTTGAAGAGGTAGAGGAAAGAGGGGGTTGCGAAGTGCGTATTGCGTAGTGCGTGTTGTGGGTTCGATTTGTGGATCGGTGAGGT
This sequence comes from Anaerolineales bacterium, assembly GCA_036507795.1. Taxonomy (GTDB): domain Bacteria; phylum Chloroflexota; class Anaerolineae; order Anaerolineales; family UBA4823; genus DASQQR01. Next base: position 1,844 of record DATCIL010000130.1, read on the forward strand.
TTGTGACCGAGCCTATGCGCAGGGGACAGCAGACCGAGGGGGTCCCGCGAGGGGTAGCATTATGTAAAGAATAAGGAGTGATTTGGGATTCCTTTTGGAATCGTTTTTCGAATTATTTTTTTTCGGCAAACGAATGGGAGGCAGCTGCAGGTTGGTTATTCGTTTTTGGAATTATTTTTTTTCTGGGAAACGAATGGGTAGCCAGTGGGCTGTGGCTGGTGGACGGTGGGTAGTGGTTCGTTTTTCGAATTATTTTTTTTCTACTAAACGAATGGGGACAGCGGAAGGCTGGTATTCGTTTTTGGAATTCATTTTTTTTGAGGAACGAATGGGTGGAAGGTGGTTATTCGTTATTCGAATTCACTTTTTTCGAGGAACGAATGGCTGGGTGATTGAAGATTGAAGATGAGGATGGATATCATAAATATTGTTCGTGTTAATTTAATTATACCATATTTGTTACGGATCCTGGTGCCCTGGAATTTGCATTTCTGTTAGGTGAATGTCAGGAGGAAAATCTAGATCAAATGCGGCTCCCGGCAGTTGATGAAAATTGAATAATTAATCCCTCAACAGGCAGGACCGGGCGGGTCTTCACCTTGATTAGCAATGGTTCGGAGCCAGGCACGGTGGCTGTTTTCGAAGGTACTATGCCTGCACAGACCCGCCCCTACGGTTACGGCAATATTTATTTAAGGATCATAATGCACCTTCGAAGAGCATGATGCCGGCCTGCGCTGGCTGGATGCAGCCGGGTAAAAATTTTTTGATGATGCTTCACGTACTTTTGCGGTTGCTCTCCAGGGGTGATTTTCGAGAGGCAGGGAAAAATCCGAAACGCAAAGGCACCAGGAGCACTGTGATGCGCAAAGGCAATCTGCTCAGCCAAAATCCCTTTTGTCGGCTAAAATAGCGGGGATTATCCCGATCTCATTCAATTCATTTGCACAGAAAAACATGACTGAAGAGGAAAACTTGGTTAGTGAGGGCGTGTTTATTGCCCCCGCCAGCGAAGACGACCGGTTGGACTGCGCCCAGGAAATGACCGGCGTTATTCTCTATGAACAACTCAATCCCTGATACTATGCAAGCCGTTCAGATTGACAACTATGGCGGCGCAGTTATGGTCCGGCAGTGTCCCGTCCCGAAACCTGGCCGGGGTCAAGTGCTGGTTCGAATGGCGGCAGCTCCGATTAACCCATCTGACCTGTCTTTCTTGCGAGGTACCTATAAAGACCAAAAACCACTTCCGGCCATACCAGGCATCGAAGGCAGTGGAAGAGTCGTGGCCGCCGGGCCGGGACTGTTCCCCCGCGTGATGCTGGGCAGGCGGGTGGCCTGCGCTGCCTCGCAAACCTCGGGCGGCACGTGGGCTGAATACATGGTGACATCGGCGAGATTATGTGTTCCGCTTCTAAGCGCGATTAGCCTGGAGGCCGGGGCGATGATGGCGGTTAATCCCCTAACGGCGTTAGCCTTTTTTGACATCGCTGAAAGCGAGAAACACGCGGCGATGGTGAGCACGGCGGCGGCCAGCGCCTTAGGCCGGATGATCTTGCGCTTAGGCCAGTTGAACAACATTCCCATTATCGCCGTGGTGCGGCGGAAGGACCAGGTGGATTTACTACGGAGCTTGGGCGCTGAGTATGTTCTGGATAGCAGCCAGCCAGACTTCGGCCTCCAACTGGGTGAGCTTACTCACGAACTGCGGGCAACGCTGCTCCTGGATGCCGTGGCCGGAAGCCTGACCAACCAGCTGCTGGAAGCCGCCCCGGCGGGCAGCACTGTGCTGGTATATGGAAACCTGTCTGGCGAGCAGTGTGTCATCAATGCGCGTGAGCTGCTGCTTGAAGGAAAACGGGTGGTTGGTTTTTACCTGGCAAATTGGTTTGCAAATAAGAACTTGCTTCAGTCGTTAGGAGTCATTGGGAAGGCGCAGCGCCTGTTGGGGACACATTTACAGACGAGGGTGCAGCAGCGCCTGCCATTATCTTCGGCGCGAGAGGCTGTAGCTCTTTACGAGAACAATATGAGCGCCGGAAAGGTGTTACTGGTGGCGAATGCTGAGGAGATCAGGCAATGGCGATTGAAGACAATGGCGATTGAAGACAATGGCGATTGAAGACAATCGCTTAGGCAATTAGGGGGAGGGAAAAGGGTTCGGGGAAAGCGGTGTGGAAAAAGTCGCTGGGGTTCAGCGGAGAGCGCTGCTGGGGATTGCTTAAAAATCATATTTGGCAGAAATCCAAATAAGCCGGCGGCACGTATACCTGATTAATGTAAATTGTGTAAGTTGATCTCCGAGCTTGGGGCCAGGGTTTGTACGGGTGCCACCCGAGCACGTGAAACAACACGAAAACTGTCCGGCGCTTTGAGGGGGAAACAGCGGATGGCAGTCTCCATTATCACCATAAAAACACTTCTGCCGTGCTCCTCAAGTTCGGAAAGGGCAAGAGGAGGCGCGAAAGGAGTTATGGACATGAGATATGCAAAAGGAATTTTGACCATGCTGTTCCTGGGAGCAGTTCTGCTGATCCCACCGAGGTTTCAGCTGAGCACCAACCAGCAGATCGTTCAGGAGGTAGATTGTGACGCCGGAGATACGCTGACGGAGGCCCTGGAGGCTGCGGAACCGGGCGATACTATCCGGGTGACGGGCACCTGTACGGAAACTGTGACGATCACCACGGACGGGCTGACGCTCGTCGGGGAGGGAGGCGCGACGATCGATGGA
>DATCIL010000131.1:0-7295 GCA_036507795.1 Anaerolineales bacterium
CAAGAGGCCGTCGATTTGAGCGGGGAAGCGCGGCGGGAGTTCCTGCGCACGGTTGCTGCCGGACGAATGTACCGGCTGGCGGCATTGTGCGACGCCCTGGGTCGACCGTGGACCGAGGTGCTTTCCGGGGAAACGACTATCGAAGAAGATTGGTACCGGCAATATCCGGGGATTACGTAAATCCGATCCGCCGCTCCAGAGAGGGTTGAGGAGCGGTTTTTTTTAATTCTCACCCGTAATTTCCAAATCGATCCCCGAATTTGCTCGAATTCGATCAAAAACGACAATAAAAAGCTTGACATTCGATCAAATTCAGTATACAATTTTATTGTATTTGCTCGTTTTTGATCGAATTATTGAGGTGAACGCATGTTGCGAGCAGAGAGAAAACAGCAGATTCTGGATTACATTGTAGTGCAGAAATCCGCCCAGGTAAGCGATCTGAGCGATTTCTTGAACGTCAGCCTGGCTACCATCCGCCGTGACCTGAATGAGATGGAAGATGATGGCCTGGTCCGGCGGGTGCATGGGGGTGCGATTTCCGTTAGCAGCTCGGGAGAGCCGCCTGTTTTGCAAAGGAAAAACGAGCAGTGGGAAGCCAAACGGAGAATTGGCGAGGCAGCAGCCGAACTGGTACTCGACGGCGAGACCATTATCATCACCAGCGGCACAACGACCGAAGCGATGGTCCCATTTCTTGCCGCAAAGAAGAACCTTACCGTGATCACGAACGCAATCAACATTGCGTCCTCCCTGACCCGCTATCCAGACATATCGGTGATTGTTCTAGGGGGTTATTTACGCCACTCAGAGTTTTCTCTTGTGGGCCATCTGACAGAGCAGGCTTTACAGGATTTTCGGGTTGATAAAGTCTTCCATGGGATCTTCGGTCTTGACCCGGATTACGGCCTGACCGGCACCGATGTGAAGGAAGTACAGACCGACCGGCATATCATCCTGGCAGTACCGGAGTTAATCATCCTGGCCGACCACACAAAATTTAACCGGGTCGGGCAGATTCGTCTCGCGCCGATTGAAGCGGTATCCATCGTCGTGACCGATCAGGAAACCTCAAAGGACCCCATCGAAGCCCTGTTGGCGAAGGGAATTCAGGTTATTCAGGCTTAGCAATGTCAAAGATGAGTATTGTGAGCGATCTGCGTCTCGTCGATTACCGGCCAAGGTCAAAACTGGCTGTGCCACAGAAAGAGGTGCAGAGACCGCGCTTCCCGGTCATTGATGCGCACAATCATCTAGGGCACGAGTTCGGCGGTGATTGGGACAAACGCCCGGTGCAAGAGCTGCTGGATGTTTTGGACGAATCTGGCGTGCAGATGCTGGTCGATCTGGACGGAGGTTGGGGGGAGCATTTGCTCAACCACCACCTGGATCATTTCAAGAATGCCGCTCCCGAGCGATTCCAGGTCTTTGGCGGCATCGACTGGTCGCGCTGGGCGGAGCAGAAGAATCAATTCGGTGAGTGGGCTGCCATGCAGCTCGCAAGGCAGGTCCTGCGGGGTGCCCAGGGCCTGAAGATCTGGAAGATCCTCGGGCTGCAGATCAAGGACTACTCTGGAAACCTGGTCCCGATTAACGATCCGCGGCTGGACGCTATTTGGGCAAAGGCAGGCGAGCTGCGTATCCCAGTCTTAATCCACATTGCGGACCCGGTTGCCTTTTTTGATCCCATCGACCGTTACAACGAGCGCTACGAAGAGCTGCTTCAGCACCCCAACTGGAGTTTCTATGATCCCCAGTTTCCTAAATTCGAAGCGCTTATAGCACAGTTCGAGGACTTGCTCACCCGCCATCGCAGGACCACGTTCATTGGCGCGCACGTTGGGTGCTATCCGGAAAACCTGGACTGGGTGGGGAAGATGCTCAGCCTCTGCCCTAACTTCTACGTGGATATCGCCGCTCGGATCGCCGAACTGGGGCGGCAGCCTTATACCGCCCGGCAGTTTTTCCTGACGTATCCCGACCGGATTCTTTTTGGCCTGGATAATTCCCCCAACCCGGACTGGTACCGCACCTATTACCGCTTTCTCGAAACCGGCGACGAACATTTTGATTACAGCCCCGAAGATGTCCCCGGCCAGGGCAGGTGGCAGATTTACGGACTCTATCTGCCGGATGCGGTCCTGGAGCAGGTTTATCACCGCAATGCACGACGAGTTTTAGCCACAGATCCATAATGTCCAAAAGATGGATGGGATGAAGCAAAATCCATGCAGAACTTAGCTTCGCACACCTACCTGGAAATCACTCAACAGCCCTACGCCTGGCGCGGGGTGGTGAATGAAGTCGACACCTGGGCAGAAGCGCTGGTGAGAGTTTGGAAGTCCACCAATCCACAGGAGGTGATTTTTATTGGCTGCGGCTCGACATACTATCTGGCACGCAGCGCATCCGCTGTGTTTCGCGGTGTCGTCAAGAGCGCTGCGCAAGCGATTCCGGCTTCCGACCTGCTTTTGTTTCCGGAAATCGCCATCTCCAAGGGTGTATCCCAGCTGCTGGTTGCGATCTCCCGCTCCGGGGAGACTACCGAAACACTGCGCGCCATCGAACAGTTCCGTGCGTTAGTGTCCAACCCAGTACTCGGCGTGACCTGTTATGCCGATTCGGTCTTAGCCCAAAAGGTCGACCTTGCCGTGGTCGCTCGAGAAGCCCACGAAAAGAGCATTGCACAGACCCGCTCTTTCTCCTCGATGTTGCTGGCTACCCAGCTGATGGCTCTTATTCTCGCCGGTGAGCGTGTAAACTCATCTATCCGCGAGCTACCGGAGATGGGGGTGGAGCTCATGCAAGCGTATGATGGGCTGGCGCGGAGACTCGCCGAAAACCTTTCCCTGCAGCGGTTCTTCTTTTTGGGCAGTGGCCAATTCTATGGGCTGGCCTGTGAAGTGATGTTGAAAATGAAGGAGATGTCGCTCAGTAATTCTGAAGCGTTTCATTTCCTGGAGTTCCGGCATGGCCCCATGTCAATGGTCGACAGGAGCACGCTAATGGTTGGCCTGCTTTCGGAAAAAGCTTTCACGCATGAGGTAAAAGTGCTGAAAGAGATGCGCGACCTCGGCGCGAAGGTGCTGGCGATCACTCCCAGGCGACTGGGCCCGGACCTGGTCGACGAGCAGGTGGTGCTGCCAGGTGGGCTTAACGATAATGAGCGCGGGCCGCTTTATCTTCCGGTGCTGCAGTTGCTGGCTTATTACCGCTCTGTCCAAAAGGGTCTGGATCCGGACAAACCTACCCATCTCTCCGCCGTTGTCAATCTGGATCTAGACCCGGTTTAACTATTCAAGGAGGTGAAGATTGGATCGAATATCTATGAGCTGCCCTTTGTATGTTTCTGGAACCAGAGCAGAGAGCCTATACCATCCGCTCTAAGTTCGATCATTTATTTCAGGTTAATTTCCAAAACCGGAAAAAGGAGGATGAAGATGAAACACCCGAAGGTTTTGTTACTCTTGGTGATGGTATTTGTGACCATCATTTCTGCCTGTGGCCCGGCTCCTACTCAGGTAGAGACGCCGGCCAGCCAGCCACAGGAAGAACCAGCAGATCAGCCCACCCAGGCACCGGCGGCTGGTGAGATGGTAGAGCTCTCGTTCAGCGTTTGGGGCGATCCAGAAGAGCTGGCTATCTTACAGGAAATCGCCGATGACTTCACGGCAAAGAATCCAAATGTCGAGATCACGGTGAACGTTTCGGATTGGGATACTTATTGGGATAAGCTCCAGACTACGCTGGCAGCAGGCAACCCGCCAGATGTGTTCGCCATGGATGCGCCGCTCTATTCCGATTACCAGAGCCGCGGGGTGTTGCTGAATCTGCAATCCTATGTTGATAGCGATTTTGACCTTTCTGGTTACTATCCCGCCTCGCTACAATGTTACCAGACGGCCGACGGATATTATGGCCTTCCGCGCGACATCCAGCCGAGCGCGATGTATTTCAACAAGGACATGTTCGACGAGGCTGGCGTGGCATACCCAGATGAGAACTGGACCTGGCAGGACTTAATTGATGCCGGTCAGAAGTTAACCAAGGATCGTGATGGGGACGGCAATATCGACCAGTTTGCGATCTGGGCCGACTTGTGGGATATGGAATTGCTGTGGGCCTCGCTGATCTGGCAGAATGGGGGCGAAATCCTGAACGAAGATTACACCCAGACTCTATTGGGGGAAGAAGGCGCCATGGGTGCCTGGCAGTTTATCCACGACATGATCTTCAAATACGAGATCATGCCGACGCCCAGCGCGGCGGAACAGTTTGGCGATCCCTTTGAATCAGGCAATGCAGCCATGACGACGGCCGGTCACTGGGTGGTTCCCTACTACAGCAATGTAGACTTCAATTGGGATGTCGCTCCGCTGCCGATGGGCAAGGAGCGCGTCTCCATCGTCAACAGCGTTGGTTTTGTAGTCGCCAAGGACAGCCAGCACCCGGATGAAGCCTGGGCGTTCCTGAAGCACCTGGTAGGCGAAGAGGGACAGACCAAAATCACTGCCCTCGGATTGGGCGTGCCTGCCCTGCAGGAAATTGCTAACAGCGATGCTTACCTGAAACAGGACACGGCGCCCATCAACCATCAGCTGTTCCTGGATGCCATGGAGTACTCCAAGGTGAAGCCATGCTTTCGCGGCTACGACGAGTGGGCCACGCTGATCGGGGATGGCATGTTCTCGATCTGGTTGGGCGAAGCCGAGCTGGGGCCGACCCTCGATGAGTTGGTTCCACAAGCGGATGAGATCCTGGCACAGGCAGGAAGTTAAGATAAGCTCAGAATAGAATGGTCAATTGACGGCCAATTGACTCAAGGAGATCCGCAGGACACAGCCATGTTCTGTGGATCTCTCCCACAGGGATTTTTCTGGAGTGAAATCATGTTAGGCAGCGGCATCCGATTAAGGCGCGGGGAACGTTTCTGGCTGTGGGTTTTCCTGGCACCTACGCTGTTTGGACTCCTCTTTGGTTCGATTGGTCCAGTACTGGCCGCGATCGGGATCAGTTTTTCCGCATGGGACGTGATCACTCCTCCCAAGCTTATCGGGCTGGAAAATTATCGCAACCTTCTGGCAGACCCCACCTTTTCCAAAGCTCTGGTCAACACCACCTATTACGTGGGTGTTTTGGTCCCGGTGTCAACAGTCTTTGGCTTGCTGCTGGCATTACTGATGAACCAGAAGTTGCGCGCCATCACGTGGTACCGGACGGCCTACTTCCTGCCAGTGGTATCCTCCACTGTGGCGGTGGCGCTGGTCTGGTCGTGGATCTACTCCAAAGACTTTGGTTTGCTTAATTATTTCCTGCGCTCGGTGGGGATCGAGCCAATCGCCTGGTTGAGCAGCACCAGGTGGGCCATGCCCGCGGTGATAATGATGGGAATCTGGGGCAGCCTCGGCCAGGCGATGATCATTTTCCTGGCTGGACTCCAATCGATCTCCCAATCCTACTATGAAGCCGCGGAAGTGGACGGGGCAAATTCTCTGCAACGGTTTATTCACATTACCCTCCCCTTAATCACCCCTAGCCTGTTTTTTTACTTCATTATCACGATGATCAGCGCGTTTCAGACGTTTGAGCAGATCTACGTGATGACGCGCGGCGGTCCGGTCAACGCGACGACAACCGTGGTTTACTATATTTACCGCAACGCGTTCCGGAATTTCAAAATGGGCTATGCCAGTTCTCAGGCAATCGTTTTGTTTGTGCTCATCATGGTGCTTACCTTGATCTACTGGCGCTTGCAGGAAAAGTGGGTGGTGTACGATGGCTAATCTAAACCAGGCTTCAACAGCCGCAAGCAGTGCTGGAGAGCTGGCAGTTCAGCTCAAAGACCGCGCAATTGATGTGTGGCAGAGCCGGAGATTCCGGAGGATGGTGACCGCGATCCTCAGCCATTTGATCCTGCTATTCGGGGCAACGATCATGGTCATTCCGTTTATCTGGATGGTGTCAACCTCATTCAAATCGCCTGGCATGACATTCGTCTACCCGCCGCAATGGCTGCCGAACCCCTTTGTGTGGCAAAATTACGGCGAGATGTGGAATGCGCTGCCGTTTAACTTTTTCTTCCTAAATAGTGTCAAAATCTCCACCTTAGCAACGCTTGGACAGTTGATTTCCTGCTCGATGAGTGCATTTGCCTTCAGCATTTTAAAGTTTAGAGGACGAGACCAGCTGTTCTTGATCCTGATCGCCACCCTGATGGTGCCCTATCAGGTAACGCTGATCCCCAGCTTTATCCTGTTCTCTAAGATTGGCTGGGTAAATACTCACTTGCCTCTTTGGGTGCCCGCGTTTTGGGGCGGCGCGTTTGGTACGTTCTTAATTCGCCAGTTTTACCTGACCATCCCGATCGAGCTGGCTGAATCGGCGCGCATTGATGGAGCAAACATCTTCCAGATTTTCCGCTACATTTACCTGCCTTTATCGAAACCGGCCCTGGCAACTCTTGCCATTTTCACCTTCATGTGGACGTGGAACGACCTGCTCAGCCCATTGATTTATGTGAATGAATTAAAGCGGCTGACCCTTACGATAGGGCTAAGCTTCTTCCAGAACCAGTACGGTGGTAAATGGACGTTGATGATGGCGGGTGCCGTGGTTTCAATCTTGCCCATCCTGTTGATCTTCTTCTTCGCTCAGAAATATTTCATTCGCGGCATTGCAATGACCGGCATCAAGCGGTAGCTGGAGGGCTGCACTTCATGGTGGAACAACATCCCGTACGGCTTGCCTTGTTCGGGCCAGGTGGTTTCGGACACGAACGCGCCCGTGCCATGCAGGCCAGCCCACAGGTCGAATTCCTGGCCTGCTACTCCCCGCTTGAGTCTGAAAGACTGGCTTGCCAGGTCCGGTTTGGCGCTCGAGCGGTTACATCACCTGCGAAAATCTGGGATGACCCGGCGATTGACGGCGTGGTGCTGTCCACGCCTAACCAACTTCACCTGGAACAGTGTTGCCAGGCTGCGGCGGCGGGGAAGCATGTGTTTGTCGAAAAACCGATCGCGCCCACGGTCGCCGCTGCCCGCCGGATGATCGAATGCTGCGAGCGGGCAGGAGTGCTTTTAATGGTGGGGCATAACAGCCGCAGGCGCAACCGAAAGCGGTTAATGAAAAGATACCTGGAGGAAGGCAAGCTTGGCAAACCGCTGGCAGCCGAGGCTAACAACTCACACGCCGGCGGCCTGGACATCCCGCCAGGGGACTGGCGCTGGTCGCAAGCCAATTGTCCAGGGGGGTCTCTCAGCCAGTTAGGGGTTCACCACGCCGATACACTCCAGTAC
>DATCIL010000132.1:0-3337 GCA_036507795.1 Anaerolineales bacterium
TCGAGGAGGACGAAGAAGAGGCAGAGGCGGTTATCCCCTTAGACGATCTCCTGGATAGCTTCTGGGAATTCGGCGCTCCTACCGACGAATTCTCAGTGGCTATCAGACCTCCAGCTATCGAAATGCCATTGTTGAAACGCCTGGGCGAAGCGAGCTTCGTCCGCGATCCTGGTTTGCAAATCCTGCTCACACCGGCTTACCAGGCCATCACGGAATCTGTATTGACCATGGCTTATAAAGAAGACGCCATAGAGGAGTAAGGTGTAAAGAATATTCCTTGCGGAAGGCCAGCGATGCGGTGGAAGGGTGGTGATCGCGTCGTGCCGACATAGTATCGAGATGTTCAAGATATAATAAGCCAGCATATCGTTAATTCAGTTGCCGGTTTCAACAGAACATGAATATTGCTAGTCACCCTCCCTCGGCGTACAGCGATCGGCTGGCCCTTTTGTACCGTCTTTCCCAAACATTTAACTCATCCCTGGACCTGGATGAGGTCTTGAACCGGGTCATGGACGAAGTTATCGCGGTTACGAAAGCCGAACGCGGCTTTGTCATGCTGCTTGGGGATCAGAAAGAGCTGGTTTTTTATGCGGCGCGCGGCATGGAACGTACAACGATAGAGGACCCTGGCTTTCAGGTATCCCGCGGCATTGTAGATCGAGTGGCCCGAGAAGGCCAGCCGATGTTGACCAGCGATGCGCAAAGCGATAGCGAATTAAGCCTGCGGCAGAGCGTGATTAATCTGAAGCTCCGCTCTGTCCTTTGCGTTCCTTTGCTGGTTAAAGGAAAGACCATCGGGGTTATCTACGTGGATAATCGCTTACAAGCAGGTATATTCACCCAGGATGACCTGGATCTGCTGAATTCTATCGCCGCCACCGCTGCTATCGCTATCGAGAATGCTCGCCTGTATCAATTAGCAGTTGAAAAAGGGCGCATGGAGCAAGAGCTGCAGATGGCATACAAGATCCAGGCGGGATTGCTGCCGGGATCGATGCCGGAGCTCTCTGGCTGGGAGTTTGCCGCCAGCTGGAAGCCAGCCAGACAGGTGGCTGGCGATTATTATGATTTCATCCCTTTGCCAGCAGGCAAACTGGGACTGGTGATCGCCGACGTTACCGATAAAGGCATGCCAGCGGCTTTGTTCATGGCTTTTACACGCAGTATTATTCGCGCCAGCCTCGATCAGAACGATCAACCGGCGGATGCTATCCGGCAGGCTAACCGGCTGATCTGCCGGGAGTCATCTTATGGATTTTTTGTGACGTTATTCTATCTGCAATTCCAACCGGATTCCGGCGAGGTGACCTATGTGAGCGCCGGGCATAACCCGCAGTTATGGTACCTGGAACCTTCAGGGCGCGATCTTGATCCTGAGACTGGACCGGTGCTCCAGTTGGGTTATTCCGGCATGCCCCTGGGAATTGAAGAGGAAGCGCAATACGAGCAGCGTCGCATAAACTGCGCTCCGGGGGATTGCTTGCTATTGTTCACCGACGGCGTGACTGATGCCATCAACGATAAGGGAGAACCTTTTTCTCTATCTAAATTGCAGCGCTTCGGTCAAGAGAACTATCAAGCGGCGGCTAAGAATATTATCGCAGCGCTTGAAAACGAGTTATCGGATTTCGCCGGTCAAACTCCTCAATTTGATGACATCACCATTGTGGTCGCAAAAAGAAAATGAGCGTTGAACAGATATCGGAACGCTACCATCTGGATACCGAGCTCGGGCGAGGTGGGATCGGGATCAATCTGCTCGAGACCTTGATCAGGCGCTGGAAATCTTCAGCGAAATTGGCGCCCGCAGGGACGAGGAAAAAGCGCGGGGATCAGGTTAATTTCTTGGCGCTATAAAAACAAACAGAAAGGGTGGAGCCTGAACCTCGCGGCTTCGCTCTAAAAAGACTGTGGATTTCCCTGGTCTCCTGACCAGGGAAAATTCTATCTGCTTGTCCAGGACGAATCCCACCAAGTAAGGTAGTACGGCGGGAGAAGTAATCATCTATACTATAAAGTATGGACCTTTTCAGATCCTTGAAGGCCGGCAACTGGCCATTGCTGTTTGGAATCGTCTTCTTCACCGGCATGATGGCGGTGGGCTATTACTACAACCTCACCTTCGTCCAGTTTGGGCTGCTCGATCTGGGAACTCGCGTTATCGGCATGAGCGAGCAGCGGGTGGCCACGGCTATGGCTGTTTTGGCGGTGATCACCTCAATCGTGGCTATCACCTTCGGCCTGTATATGATGAGACGGGGCTGGAGCGAACAGTTCAAGATGAAGCTGCGCCTGGCTTTTGGTGTGGTTCTCATTCAAACCGCCCTGACCTGGATTGCCCCGGACGTTCGCAGCGAGGCGGGTTTCCTGACCTGGGTGGTGATCGCAGCGATTGCTATGGGGATTGGCGTGCCGGTCACTTTTGGCATGACCGTTGATCTGGTGCCCGTAAGGTACAGGGGCCACGCCGGCGCTCTAATCACCGCTGGCGCTTACTTCCCGGCGGCGGTCCTCTCCGCCACCCGGACCATCGAGCAGTTCAGCGCCGGCCTCATCTGGGTTATGCTGGCCGGCCTGGCCTCTTTGGGCGTGCTGGCGTTTGCGGACCTGGGTTTTGTCAAGCGGCTGGCCAGCCAGCATCGGCATGCGGAATTTGGACGCGGGCGATTTGTGCGGATTGGAACAGAGGGCAAACCCAAGGTCCGGAGAAGCCTGATCCTCCTGGTCATCCTGATGTTCGGGATCTTTTTTATCGACAGTTTGGGCTTTCTGCGCCTGGCGGAGACACCTTTCTTTTTCGAAACTGCCTGGCAATCGCCGGAATTGACGCCGCGGCTTAACATCGGCATCACGCACGTGCTGGCGGCCCTCATTGCCGGCGTTCTTTACGCTGCTCTGAACGAGAAGGAACTTTTTCTGTGGATTTTCGGCATATTTGGGTTAGTCCACCTGATGTATAGCGGGATGGCGCGGAATTTCCCAATCGGCGAGCCGACGCTGGCAGCGCCGATTCTTTATTCTATTGCCGTCAGCCTGTACACAGTCGTCAATTTCGCCATCTGGGCGGATGTCTCCACGCCGCGCACCATCAGCCGCGACACCGCCGTGGGGGTGGCGATGTCCGGGTTTACGGCTACCTTCCTCAGCACCGCGCTGGCCTTACAGCTGCGGCTGGCGGGGGTTTCGCTCGAGACTCACTTGAGGATCGTCGATGCCCTGGCGATGCTGTTCTTCCTGATGGTTTTTATCTTGATTTTCTTCGCTCCAGTAGCCAGAAGACGAAATAAGGATCGTGAATCCGTGAAAGAGAGAGGATGAAAAGTAAATTCGGTTT
>DATCIL010000133.1:0-2893 GCA_036507795.1 Anaerolineales bacterium
TCCTGGCTCAACGCACGGGCCAACTCCAGGTAGCGCATGCCCGGCCCGGCCATCTTCTCGCCGACGACATCATGGCTCACGATCAGTAAATGAGGTTTCAATTCAACGTTTTCGAACTCGGGCATCGAGCGCGTCCTTCCAGAACGGATCAAAGGTAGATAGTGATGGTGCACGAGATCCCAGGTGAGCTCGGGCAACCCATGCCAGGCAAACGGCATGGAAAGATCCTTTTGTAATGCGAACAAGCTCTCGTCCGAGACCAGGCGGCGGGTTTGCAAGGACCTGCGCTGTTTCAGCAGATCGGGCAGATCGCGGATTATACCAAACCAGCCCTTTAAGTAACCACCAGCGGCGGCCCAATCCCGCTGGGTCAGCAAAAGAGTAAAATTCGTCCAATCTTCGGCAAGGTAGTTGCGCAGGAAGCGCGACAAATTAGCGTCCAAGAGCTTGATGGCGAAGCGCAGACGGCCGTAAACGACATTGCGAAGCTTGCGGGGAGAGAGTCCACTCTCAGCGCCGGTGGGCACCCGGCCGCCGAAAGCATGGTAGATGACCGCCTTGGGAGCAGCCAATATCTTATAACCAAGAAGGCGAGCCCGGTAGGACCATTCCCCATCTTCGTAATACATGGGAAAGCCCTCATCGATAGGCCCAACCTGTTCCCAAGCGGATTTTGGCACAAGAGCGGCCGCAAAACAGACGGAGGGGAGCTCCACCCAGCCATCAAACTGCCCCAGGTCTAAGTGACCGAGGCCGTTATCCGTCCCCCAGGAAAACGCTCCAACCCGGTTACCCAGGCCGTTCAGAAAAGCAGGCGCCCACAGGAACTTCAATTTCGCCCCAACCGCAGCACACTGGGGACCGGTTTTGGCTGCCGCAACCATCTGAGAAACCGCATCGGGTTCCAGGCGAACGTCTGGGTTCAAGATCAGGAAATACTCGCCTTGAGCAGCATTTACTCCCCTGACGATTGCTTCTGCGAGGGAGCGGGTCTCGTCCAAAACAAGGAGCCTGGCTTGCGGAAAATTATTCGTTAACCATTCCTGGGAATCATCGGCTGAGCCATTATCCACTACCAGGATTTCCAGCGGAGAATAGGTTTGCGGCGCCAGGGATGGCAGGCATTCCTCGAGCCACTCCCGGCTGTTATAGGAAACGATCACGACGGAGACCAGCGGACCGGAGCTATCTGCGATCTCTCCGGAGGACCGCTGCGTGCCCCGGTGCAGCAGGCCGGCTTCCGAGAGACAGGCCAGTCCGGCCAGCACGACCTCTTCGGGCGCCTCCGGTGAGATGAAACGCGCAACGATTTCTTCTAAACAACGACCATCCGCATCTTGCCACAAGGAGACCAGGGCAGCATCGACGGCGACTTTGCCTCCTTCGGTGGTGGTCAGCAGAGGTCGATTCTGATTGGAAAGAGTTACCCCAGCAGGAATAGAATAGACTAACACGATTCAGCAGATCAACGTGATATAATCGGCGCTTGGTCTAATGATAAGCACGAATTCTAACATGCCCCGGCCCAGTCCCTCAGAGAATTGAAAAGAATATCAGCGATTTTCACGACTTGTTTTCTGGTGTATTTCCTCACCTGGTCTGGACATCATTATTCGATTGATGGGATTGTCATGTTCCAGTATGCCAAGTCGCTCCTCTTCGATCGCTCATTCGTTATGGACCCACCCGTTCGTTGGGGAGTTGATTTTTCAGCAGGACAGTGGCCAATCGGACTGACCCTCGCTTATATTCCCATCCTTGGAGTACTCTCTCTAACAATTTTCCGGGGAAACGATGCAATCAGGCAGATTCCATACGATCCCGACTTGAACTATAACCTGGAATTGTTGGCAAACCGCCCCTACCGCTTTAGTTCTTTTCTCAACCCGGCGATAACGGCAGCTTCTGCAATCGTTCTTTATGGATTGTGCCGCCAATTAGGGTTCTCAACCAAGAGGGCGGTGGCGGCAGCGTTAATCTTTGGCCTGGCATCGCCAGCGGCAGTTTATGCAAAGTTCGATTTCGCCCAGCCTTTGGCCTCGTTTTTCTTGATGCTAACTTTTTATTACTTCTTCAGGTCCAAAGCGCAAGCCAATGCCAATTATTATGCCTCCGGAGCATTTTTCGGTTTGGCTGTTTTAAGCAGACCCGAGCTGATCGTCTTATCGCCGATCCTGATCGGCGCAGCCGCTTTTGCTAGCGAATCGCATAGCAAATTGGACCTGACAAGGGATCGAATCCGATCTGTCCTTTCACTGCTGATTCCAGTCCTGGTTTTTTTCTTTCTTAACCAGCTGGTAAATTTCTTGAAGTTTGGATCGTGGACCAGTTTTGGCTATCGTGCTGATTCCGCATTTACGCTAAGTCCCAAAAACATCGGCACGGCGCTGATCGGTAATCTTATAAGCCCCGGAAGAGGTGTCCTTCTTTTCTTCCCACTGGGCATTATGAGCATCTTGGGCCTTAAACGGCTTTTTAGAACCGGTCGTTTTACCGCCGGGGTTTATATTGCATTGATCTGCAGCTCCCTACTCATGTATTCTGCCTGGAAGGACTGGGGAGGTGGACTGAGCTGGGGTCCAAGGTTTTTTATCCCTCTTATTCCTTATCTCACCCTGTTAGGAATATCCGGATTTAGTGAGGTATCACGACGATATCGAAAGCCCATCTATGGCATCCTGATAATTATGGGTCTGCTGGTCACCTTCCAGGGCCTACTATTTAACTATCATGATTTCTACGCCGGGCTGGACATCCCGCAACCTGTACTCGACCAGGGCAATTACAACTTCCTTCCCAAAAACTCACCCATCTTGATGGGGTGGAGCGGGCTGGACCAGCCATATGCTTTCGATATTTATTGGTTGACAGAAGGGATTATCGGATCGGGGGA
>DATCIL010000134.1:0-2431 GCA_036507795.1 Anaerolineales bacterium
GGACATCCGGCAGCAGTTTACGCGCCCGACGGCCCGCTGGGTGCCCTACTCGACGCCAGTTAAGGGCATATACTTGTGTTCATCCTCGACGCCACCGGGAGGGGGCGCGCACGGCATGTGCGGGTATAACGCCGCGCAGGCTGTTCTGAGAGATCTGTTCTAAGCCCCGTAAATCCTCAACCCTGGCAGCTGTGTGCATGCATAGGAGGTCAGGCATATCGCTCCCTGCGCCAAGGACGGCGCAGGTTACGGTCAGAACGCCGCCGAGGACGGCGGCTGAGCATGTACTGGACGGCGGCCTGAGCCAAGAGCCAATATCACTGACAACTCGTGCGTGTACACTGGCAGCTCGCCAGCTGGATTCCTGACAAGTTGCATCGTAAAGATTTTGCGCCTAACTGGAACAAATCTTGCATCCTATTGATAACGAATTTGCGGGCAGAGGCATTGACCGGATGATCACCGCTCTCCGCAAAAGGCCGTTTTACTCTTATGTAAGATTAATCTGCTTGACGCACACCCAGGATTGTGCTAGTATGATGGTCAAAGTTCGAAAAAATGTAAAAACAATTGCCAAAAATGTGCGCTCAACCTGTAGCGGGCGACAACAGGTGGCTCTCTTGATAGGAGGAGAAAAATGACTCTCAAACGCCTTATCGTACTCCTCGTGGTCGCGCTTCTGGCGGCGATGCTGGCTGCTTGTGAGCTTTCGGGTTCTACGCCACCGCCAACGGTCAGCGGGGAGGGTCCCATGGGGACACTTCAAAGCGAGCTCGGGAACATCGCAACACAAACCGCCGCAGCCGGCGGGGGCGTACCCCTGGTAACCACCGAACCCTTACCAACGCTTGAGGGCGCCACCGCACCTCCTCCCGCGGAAGGCGCTACGCAGCCTGCCCCAACAGAGGCGCCGGCCGAACCGGCCAACACGCCAACGCAGGAGCCCCCGACCGCTGCGCCGGTAACCGTATCCTCTCCAACGCCGGGCATCCCCTCTACCTACACGCTGCAGAAAGGTGAACACCCCTTCTGCATTGCCCGCCGGTTCGACGTAAACCAGTATGAGCTGCTTAATCTCAATGGGCTCAGCCTGAATTCAAAGCCTGCGGTCGGCTTCAGCTTGAGGCTCCCCCCGGCGAGCAGCGATTTCGCCGGCGAGCGCACACTCCAATCCCATCCGGATACCTACACGGTCCAGGCAGGCGACACAATCCATTCAATCGCGTGTAAATACGGGGATGTGTCTCCCGAAGCTATCGCCCAGGCGAACGGCTTGAACGTCTCTGCGTCCCTGGATGCCGGGCAAATACTGCAGATACCTTGACGTAATACGTAATGCGTGAAGCGTGAAACGTGATATGGATTTTCAGACGATTAAATCTGAAACGGTTTATCGAGGCAAAGTCTTTGATGTACGCCGGGACGAGGTCCGGCTGCCGGACGGCAAGCAGACAAATTTAGATATTGTTGAACACAACAGTTCAGTCACGCTGCTCCCTTTGGACGAGCAAGGGCGGGTCTGGTTCGTCCGCCAGTATCGCCATCCGGTGCTGGCGCATTTGCTCGAGCTACCGGCGGGAGTTATGCATGATGGCGAAACCCCGGAAGCATGCGCGCAGCGGGAAGTGCGCGAGGAGATCGGCATGGCGGCTGGCCGCTTTCAGAAGGTGGGGGAGTTCTTCCTGGCCCCGGGATACTCAACCGAATATATGTACGTCTTTCTCGCCACTGATCTCACTCCCGACCCGCTTCCAGGGGATGAGGATGAGTTTATCAGCATCGAAAAAATCTCTATCGATCAGGCGTATTCCTTTGCAGAAAAGGGGGAGTTTCACGACAGCAAGACGCTGGCAGCGCTCTTTCTAGCGCGCCCGTACCTGTAGTTCTGCATTTGCGCCCCTGGCCCTTTTGGGAGGGGCAACATCTTCTTCAGATTTTTCCCCCGAGCAGCTTTTCAACGGCTTCCTCGGTCAACCTGCGCGGCTTGCCAAGCTGGTGTGCCAGAGCTACCGTACGAGCGGTGTGTTCGAGGGTCTCCAGGCGGCAGTATGCCTCGGCCAAATCCTGGCCAACTGTGAGCGTGCCATGTTGGGATAGGATGATGGCATTATGCTCTTCAATTAATCCTGCGATTGCCTCGCAATTCTCCACGCTAGAAGGAGTGGCGTATCGGGTCGTGGGCACGGGCCCAAGCATCACCAACGCTTCCGGAATCAGGGGTTCACCCAACGGGATCCCCACGAGCGACAATGCCACGCAAGCGACCGGATGGGCATGGATGACTCCGCCGACATCCTCTCTCCGGCGGTAGACTTCCAGGTGCATGGGAAGCTCAGAAGTAGGTTTCAAGCCCGGCGGAGCGTTCCGTGGATTCCCATTTAAATCCACAACCACGAGCTGCTCGGGTTGCAGTTCGGCTTTAGGAACACCG
>DATCIL010000135.1:0-5918 GCA_036507795.1 Anaerolineales bacterium
GTACAGGTGAACGCGGATAGCGCGGAGTGATTATTTTATTTGTATGCAATGGGGGAACATTCGTCTGGTAGTCGCTCAGTCGAGTAGTCGAGAGGAAACGGCGGCAACGGCGGGGTGCGCATCAGGAATTGTGATTGACGAATTAGGGCGGCATTGCGCGTTGGGTTATGAGTTTTGGCCGGGAAGCTATATAATTGAGTCACCTTCGTGTGCTCCGCAGCGCATTCAATCGAAGCCGCCGGTTTTCAGATCGGAGGTGCGCCGGTGAACCACGTTTCCCCTTCCTTTCGCCCGGGCATGGGCGCCATCCCGTACACAGGAGGGACTGCCTTACGCGTTTGGGCGCCATTCGCCACGCGTGTTTTCGCTACCGGCAGCTTCAACAACTGGTCAGAGACCAGCCATCCTCTGGCTTCTGACGGGAACGGTTATTGGTCGGTTGACGTTCCAGGTGCTAAGCCCGGCGACGAGTACAAGTATGTGATTTTCAATGGCGCAAGGAAGCTTGGCCGCATTGATCCCTATGCCAAGGATGTAACCAGCTCAGCAGGTAACGGCGTAATTGTCGAGCCAGACTTCGACTGGGGTGAGGAGAGTTTCCAGATGCCGCCCTGGAATGAGTTAGTCATCTACGAGATGCACATCGGAACGTTCTTTGACGAACCGGGCGGCGCGCCAGGCAATTTACAGAGCGTTGTCGAGAAGCTGCCTTACTTGGGAGAGCTGGGTATCAACGCTATCCAGATCATGCCCTCTCTTGAGTTTGCCGGGGGCTTTTCCTGGGGTTACAACCCGTCCCATATCTTTGCCATCGAGAGCGACTACGGTGGCCCGCCGTCGCTCAAGTCGCTGATCAAGTCCGCCCATGCCCTGGGCATAGCCGTCATCTTCGATGTGGTCTACAACCACCTCGGGCCAAGCGACCTGGACCTGTGGCAGTTCGACGGCTGGCAGGAAACCGGCAAAGGCGGCATCTATTTCTATAACGATGGGCGCTCGACAACCCCGTGGGGTGACACCCGGCCAGACTATGGTCGTGGCGAAGTGAGGCAGTACTTGCGGGACAATGCCTTGATGTGGCTGGAGGAATACAGGGCCGACGGCTTGCGTTGGGATGCCACGGCCTACATCCGCAATATCTACGGAAACAATGCGGATCCCGTCCATGATATCCCCGACGGTTGGGGCATGATGCAATGGATCAACAATGAGATCAAGGCGCGCCAGCCCTGGAAAATCAGCATCGCGGAAGATTTACGGAATAACGAATGGGTGACAAAGGAGACCGCTTCCGCTGGGGCTGGCTTCGACGCGCAGTGGGATGCCGGCTTTGTCCACCCTATCCGGGAAGCCATTATTACGCCGGACGACGCTGTCCGAGATATGGCCGCCGTGCGAGATGCCATCTATCACCAATACGACCGGGATGCTTTCAAGCGGGTGATCTACACCGAATCCCATGACGAGGTGGCCAATGGCAAAGCCCGCGTTCCGCAGGAGATTTGGCCTGATAATCCGGGCAGCTACTTTTCCAGAAAACGCTCCTCCCTGGGAGCTGCGCTGGTCTTCACCGCACCTGGGATCCCGATGATCTTCCAAGGCCAGGAGTTCCTGGAGGATGAATGGTTCCGCGACACCGATCCCATCGACTGGACGAAGAAAGACAAGTACAGCGGCATCCTCCAAATGTACCGCGATCTGATTCGACTGCGGCGCAACTGGCAGGATAACACCCGCGGCCTGCGCGGGCAGCACGTAAACGTCCACCACGTCAACAATTATGATAAAGTCATCGCACTCCACCGGTGGGAAAATGGCGGTCCTGGCGATGACGTCGTAGTTGTGGCGAACATGGCCAACCGCAGCTACGAGAGCTACCGCATTGGGTTTCCGCGAGAAGGCCTCTGGAAGGTGCGGTTCAACAGCGACTGGGATGGTTACAGCGCTGACTTCAGTAACCATTTTAGCTATAACACACATGCCGGTCCAGGAGCCAGGGACGGAATGCCTTTCAGCGGGAACATTGGTATCGGTCCGTATAGTGTGGTCATTTTATCGTTAGATAAGTGAGTCCGGGCGCGGATCGGAGGAAAGTGAAGGGGGTGCGAATCAGGAATTGCGAATGGCGAATTGCCGGTGGGATTGCGGGCTGCAAATGGCAAGATGCAGGTTAGAAGGTGGCTGACCGGAAACGATCACGGACCACGAGCACGACCTGAACCTTCGGGTGGAAATCCAAGAGGAAGGCGACTTGACGCGAGTGACCACTCTGCGGTCGGGTGGTGATCTGTTCACGTTGAAATCATAGTTGGACACGGCTCGCCAGAGATGGTTCAATACTATGCCCGGATCTCGGAGGCAGATGTCGAGCAGACGCGCCGACGGGCCAGCATGAAAGTTGATTGACGAGACCGTCGATCCTGTTTTGACCTCATCCGAGCGGAGAGCCTAAACGTAGGTGGGAAAGGTGGGCCGTATCTCAGGTCGAAACACACCCGTTTACCTGCTCATGCTTGTAACCTTTCCTCATCAGCTGCATCCAAATAAAGACACCCTCTCAGCGGGCGAACAAATCTGAGATGGATCCGCGTGATCTAATCTCTACCGAAGGGCAAAATCTATGATGCTGGACAAAATCAGAAGAAATAAACTCTTCCCTCTTTACTTCGTGCTAGTGGGCGCGACTCTAGCTTCGTGCACAACACGCCTACCATCCGCGGCGCCCACTCCGCAGCCGACTTCGCCTTACATCCCCTTGTTGGATAGCCCGATCCGAGGGCTGAGCGTAGATGAAATCAGCGACCTGGAAACTGGCGCCGGCGCAGGGTTTGCGCGCGCCGCGGAATTGAACGGATATCCTGGACCTCGGCACATCCTTGATCTACAAGCACAACTTGATTTGAGCGAAGACCAGCTCGCAGAGGTTCAAACGCTGTACGATGAAATGAACGGCGAAGCTCGCCAGTTAGGGTCGGAAATTTTAAAAATGGAAAGCGACATCGAGCTGGCCTTCCGCAATCAATCCATCGATGAAGACTCTCTCGCCACACAAGTCGCGGCACTGGCTGAGAAGTACGGCGAACTGCGCGTTTTACACCTGCGCACCCACCTGGTAGCGGTTGATCTACTTACCCCCCATCAATTAGTCCTGTACAACCAACTGCGTGGCTATGCAGAAGTTCACCCTGGCGACCAGGGCCACGAACATCCGTAACGCCTTCAATCCAACGTTCTCGCCAGATAGCGGACAGCCAGGCTAAAAAACAGGATCGCAAACCCGGCCAAGGCGGCCAGATCCAAAAATCCGGCACTCAAAGGCCCTCCCGACAAAGCCACCCGCAAGGCATCTACAGCATAGGTCAACGGCAGGGCACGGGCGACGACCTGCAGCGCCGGCGGCATCTCTGCTACCGGGACGAAAACCCCGCCTAAGAATATCATCGGGAAGCGGATGAAATTGGCTAATGTTTGGGCTTCGAAGACTTCTTTGACCGCCACCGACAAGAAAGCCCCCAGAGCGGAAAAAGCCAGCGCGGCTAACAGCAAGGCCGGGAAAAACAAGGCCCAGTTGACCGCGTGAATGCCAAAAACCACCAGGGAGATGACCAGCACAACCGAGGTCACCGCCAGCCCGAAGGCCATCCCGCCCAGCATCTTACCCGCCAGGAGTGCCGGCAAGCTCACCGGAGCCAGAAGCAGCCGTTCCAGCGAGCCAATGCGGCGCTCAAAGACGATCACGATTGCCTCCATGGAGCTGGTCCCAAACAGGACGGTGAGTCCCAATAGTCCTGGGACCAGAGCGCGCACATCCCCAGGGTTGCGGATGGCGAAGGCCAGCACGAACGCGAACGGGAACATGATGCCCCAACTGATGTTAGGTGGCTTGAAATAGTACGCCCGCAGGTCTTTCCAGGCGATGTAGAACAGGCCGCGCAGGTTATCCGCTAAGTGAACGAGTTCACCCATTGCCCTTCCCTTTCCCGGCTTTCTCGGCCAGCATGACTTCGGCGCTCAGGCCGGTCAGTTTGACGAACACGTCTTCCAGAGAAGGCCGCAGGGTATTCACTGCCAGCACGCGCCGTCCACCACTCTGTTCCAAAGCCAGATATACGGCCGCCTCGACACCATCGTCGGTCAAAAAGCGCTCGGTTTCGACGCAGCCGTTCGAATCGACCATGGTCACCTCGACGATGGTCTTTTCTTGAGCCCCGCTCTTCAAGCGGTCTACGGTATCCAGCGCTACGATGCGCCCGTTGACGAGCATGGCAATCCGGTCACACAACCGCTCGGCCTCTTCCAGGTAGTGCGTGGTTAGAAACACGGTGACTCCCGCCTCCCGCATACCAGCGATCATCTGGCGTAAATTGCGGGCGCTCATCACATCCAGTCCGGTCGTCGGTTCGTCCAGGAAGACCAACGGCGGGTCATGGGCCAGGGCCGCAGTGATGGTCAAAGCACGTTTCATCCCCCTTGAGAGCCTGGCGAAGGCGGTATCCCGTTTTCCGCCCAGGCGGAACTGTTCCAGCAGCGTCTCGGCACGTGCCTTGCGGTCCTGCCGGGGAACGCCGTAAAGCTGCATGCTGAAGACCAGGTTCTCAAATGCGGTGAGCTCGTCATACAGGTTGGACGCCTCCGGAACGACGCCGGTGCGCTTTTTGATCTGGGTAACATCTCCGGAGAGATCGTAACCAAGGATACGGGCGCTGCCTTCCGTGGGCCGTGTCAGCCCGGTCAACATGCGGATCGTTGTGGTTTTCCCCGCTCCGTTCGGTCCCAGGAACCCGAAGATCTCACCCTGCCTGACCTGAAAATCAATATGATCCACGGCCAGGACCGGTTCCACTCCCCGTTCCCCACGGTTGTAGACTTTCGTCAAACCTTCCACTTCAATGGCATTCTGCACGGATTCGGCCTCCCGGAGTAGGGTTACGCTTTCCGTAAATCAGCCAGTAATACTTCAACAGCTTGCACTTCCGCTTTCAGATCCGCCAGAGAAAACTCCAGCTCGCTGATCTGGTCTTCCCTGGTTTTGTGGTGCCACTGAGAGCGACCACCCCCGCGATGATGCTCCTCTCCACAACAACCCCCGTTCCCCCCAGATTCGCGACAACAGCCGTGCTCATCGCCTTTCAGGTGACCAGCGTGTTCACACATGTTCTTCACTCCTGTTTTCGGGAAAATTGGCCTCGTAATCCACCAGAAATTCATCTAACCGGCGGCGCACATTGCGGATTTCGATCACCCAGGCGTGCAGGTGTTCGAAACCTACGCTAGTAATTTGATATACCCGCCGAGCCGGGCCAGGGTTGTTGGTATCCCAGGACGAACTCACCAGGCCTTCTTCTTCAAGCCCGCGCAGGGTGCGGTAGAGGTTGCCTGGGTCTAGTCCGGCGTTGTCCTCCTCGCTTAAGGCATCCATGAGTTCATACCCGTGGGCAGGTTTTTTGGCCAGCAAAAGCAGCAGGCGGGGTTGGATAAAACCGTGCACCCGTCTTCCCCGGCAGTGATAGTTCTCGGAAGGATTAGAACAACGATTAAACATCGATAGACCAGTCAAAATCATATATATGTGATTTACATATAACCTGGAATATTCTAAGGCATCGCATTCAACTATGGTAGTGATATTTATCACATATTCTGTAAACAAAACACGTGCAGGGTCTGATGAATTCGATAATAGGGTATTGACATATTCCCATATTGGAATATAATAAAGCCATGGCACGCAGACCTACCACGCATGACCCGTTCAACGCCGTGGCCGAACCCAAGCGGCGCAAGATCATCGAAGTCATGGGCGCCAGGGAATTATCGGTCAACGAAATCGTCGAACTGCTTGGATGGCCCCAGCCCATGGTCTCCAAGCACCTGGGTGTGCTGAAGAAGGTCGAGCTGGTACGCGAGCGGCGGGAAGG
>DATCIL010000136.1:0-2877 GCA_036507795.1 Anaerolineales bacterium
CCCGGTGGGATGGGCAAGTCCCGCCTGGCAGTCCAGGCGGGCCACGAGCTGGTCACCTCTTTTCCTCACGGCGTGTGGTTTGTCCCATTAGCCCCGCTGCGTGCAGCGGAACACATCGCCTCGACCATCGCTACGGCGCTGAAGCTGCCCCTTTCCGGGCAGGTGAGAGCTGAGGAGCAGCTGATTAATTATCTGCAAGAGAAGAAGATCCTGATCATCCTTGACAATTACGAGCACCTGCTCCCAGAGGGGATCGATCTGCCGCTGGCGCTGCTCCAAAACGCGCCGGGCTTAAAGCTGCTGGTCACATCCAGAGAGCGGTTGGGATTGCAGGGAGAGTGGATCTTCGAGCTTCAAGGCCTGGACTTTCCAAAAAGCGCCCGGATTGAAAAAATCGAAGCCTACGACGCCGTAAACCTGTTCTTGCAGCACGCCCGCAAGGTCGCCAGGTTCCCTTTCTCTGAAGCAGAAAAAGCCTGCGTCGCCCAAATCAGCCAGCTGGTGGAGGGGATGCCGCTGGCGATTGTGCTGGCCGCCTCCTGGACCAGCACGCTAAACTGCGACTCCATTTTGCGAGAGGTGCGGAGCAACCTGCATTTCCTGGAAAGTGGGTTGCGCGATGTCCCGGAAAGGCACCGGAGTATCCAGGCGGTGTTCGAACAATCCTGGAAGCTGCTCAACCGGGAGGAGCAGAGCATTTTCAAACGTTTGTCTATCTTTCGAGGCGGTTTCGACCGAGAGGCCGCCGAGGAAATCGCAGTGGCGTCGCTGCGCGTTCTGGCCGCGCTGGTGGATAAGTCCCTGCTTCATCGCGAACCGAACGGGCGCTACCAGATCCACGAGCTGCTGCGCCAGTACGCCTCAGATAAACTGGAAGAGTCGCCGGAAGACGCCGACCACGTGCGCAATCTGCACTGCGCCTATTACTCCGATTACCTTTACAAAAGGTACCCAGACATGGTTGGCGGCAGGCAGCAAGAAGCAGTCCAGGAAATTGCCGAAGATCTGCAGAATATTCGGACCGCCTGGCAGTGGGCGATCGAGAATTCGAAAGTAAAGGAGCTGCATAAGTCGGCTGGCAGCCTGTTTTACTTCTGCCAGGTAAAGTGCTACTACCAGGAGGGCGTGGAGGGGGCAGAGAACGCCATCCGCAGCCTGGAGAGCATCCCGGCCGATGATGTTAGAGACCAGACGCTGGTTGATCTGCTTACCTATCTGGGATGGCTGTACATTCGCCTGGGCAAGCTCGACCAGGCACGAGAGGTTCTCAAGAGGAGCCGCCAGATCTATCAAAAGTACGATCCGACCATGCGGATGGAGAGCATCACTGATCCGGCCAGCGCCCTGGGCATCTTGGAGGTGATTCTGGGCAACTATAGCAGGGCAGCCGAGTTAGGCGAGGAGTCCCGGCGGGTGAACGAAAGCCGGGGAGACCAGTGGAACTTGATGTTCTCTTACTACGTGCTGGCGAACGCAACTCTGGCGCAGGGGGAGTACGAGAAAGCCCGGCAAGCAGCCGAAAGCGCCTATGCCATCGCCGAGGCCAGGAACGAGCGCTGGTTTCGGGCGTATATCTTGATCGATCTGGGCAATGTGGCGCGCGCTCAGGGAGATTACGAGCAGGCCAGGCAGCACTACCAGGAAAGCTACCGGCTGCGGGAAGAATTCCACGATTCCGAAGGCATGGCGGTAGCCCTGAACCATCTGGGAGAGATCGCCATCTTACAAGAGGATTATGCGCTTGCCGAGGAATTCTACCAGCGCAGCATTGCCGCTTACCAGGGCATCGGCGATCGCGGCGGGTTGGCCACGGCGCTAAATGGGCTGGGACGAGCGGCCAGGTGCCTGGGAAAAGTAGAGGCAGCCAGGAGGCACTACCACGAGGCCTTACAGATCGCGGCGCAAATTCAATTTCTGCCGCTGATGATCAGCGTGTTGATCAATATCAGCATCCTTTTCCTCGAAGCCCGGCAGAACCAGAGAGCGGCAGAGGTGTTGGTGATGGTGCTCGACCATCCTGCTATAGAGCAGATGGATAAGGAACGCGTCTGGAAGATCCTGGCGGATTATGAGGACCAGATTCCGCTGCAGGCGCTGCGGGATGCCCGGTATGGCCAGCCGCCCGAGGAATTTGATGCAATGGTGGAAGCTTTGGAAGGCGAGCTTGCTGCAGAGTGAAAGATTGGTAGGGTGGAAGGTTGGAGGGTTTTAACGCAAAGACGCAGAGGCGCAGAGAAGGTTTATGAGGTATGACCCAGAGGAATTAAAATCTATCGTTGGCAAAAACACCTACGCGGTTTGGATAGACATGTTAAGAGAGTTGGTTCCAGACAGCCGCACGCACAGGTTGGCTCCCATGATTGCGGGCATGCTGCAGTATGCCGCCAATATCGTTGAAGAGAAGTATGGAGACGATCTCGAGGAGGACAGCGTCGCTTTCCTGCTGACTAATCCGCCGGACTATTTCGATCCCGAGGAAGGGCATGAACTTCTTGGGGTCATTCAACATTTGTTCGATGACGCCGGCGTGGAATATCAAAGATACAGCAGCCGAGGCGAAGGATACAGCATTGCAGAAGACGCGCTGTACGAATTTATCCACTGGTATGATATGCCGTGGGAGGCGTAGACAACAGAAGTTGAAATGCAACCAGAACGCACCTGGACACTCCGTGGCCCTAAATTCGATCACCATTAATGAAATTCTCCTGTCCAACCAGGCAAGAGATTTTAACGCAAAGGCGCAGAGACGCAGAGACGCCTTATGAAAGCAGGAATACGGTCTCACCGAATCTTCCCGGTTGTAAAATCAGCTCTAAATAAAGACGGCAATTTCTTGCAGCCGCTTCTTGGTAATGTCCGGCACCAGCGCGGCTT
>DATCIL010000137.1:0-4123 GCA_036507795.1 Anaerolineales bacterium
CAGTTGGGTGAAATACTCATCGCAGTCACCCTGACCGATGATTTCATCCACCGTGCAAAAGTAAAGGGAGCGCCTTTGGTGTACGCTGAAGGCATAGAGCCGGTGATTTCCCCTTCGTACAACATCGGCGTGCTCAAAGGCGCTCGGCATCCGAGTGTTGGGCATCTCTTTGCTGCTTTTTTTACAACTCCAGAAGCTCAGGAGCTTTGGGAAAAGTACACCGGTATGAGCTCTGCTTTTATTTCAGGCACGCCGGCTCACCGCTACGCCCAGGGCAAGAAGGTCCTATTCATGACCCAGGAGCAAGCCGAGATGGTTGATAGGCTCACGAGGGAGTACGGCAAGATACTCGGATTCAAGTAGAGGAAACGAAGCGTTCCGAGGCTAAAAGAAATCCCAGTGATCCCGAGCTTTTGGCGGTCATGAACTTAGAAAGTTTTTTTCGCCCCAGGGTTGTTATGAAAAATAATCGATTGATTGCTGTTATTTTTTCCTTCCTCTGCGTAGCAGTTAGCCTCTGGGTCAGTCCCACCACCCTCCAGGCTCAGGACGAGCCTTTCTATAAAGGCAAGACCGTCAGGATTGTGGTGGGCTTCACTCCGGGGGGCGGCTTTGACGTGTGGGCGCGCGCCATCGCTCAGTACATTCCCAGACATGTCCCAGGGAACCCCAAATTCGTCGTCCAGAACATGCCCGGCGCCGGCTCCATGACAGCGGCCAATTATGTTTACAACGTCGCCAAGCCTGATGGCCTCACTATAGGGACTTTCACCCCCACGCTCTACATTGAGCAACTTTTGGGACATAAGGAAGTCCAATATGACTGGGCGAAATTCTCTTGGATCGGTCAGCCGGAGCGGCGCGACCGGATATTTTATATACGGGCAGATACTCCTTATAAGAGCCTCGAGGATATCCGCAAGGCGCCTGAGCCGCCAAGGTGTGGAGCTACGGGGCAGCGGACTTTAGCTCGTCTTTTCCCGATGCTTCTAGATGACGCCCTGGGGCTCAAGTTTAATATTGTGCCTGGATACCAGGGCGCGGCAGACGTTAACCTGGCTATTGAGAGAGCGGAGGTCCACTGCTGGGCAGGGACCGTCGGATCTTTTTTCGTGAGCGAACCTGGCCGCACCTGGGCCAAGACAGGGTTCGTTCGGGTACTCATTCAAGGTGGCAGAAAACGTGATCCGAGACTGCCCGACGTCCCCACGATATGGGAGCTGATGGATAGACACAAAACGCCTGACACCACAAAGCGCCTGGTCGGAGTTCTCCTTGCCTCTGACGAGCTTGGTCATCCTTATGTCGGCTCCCCAGGTGTCCCTGCGGACCGGGTGAAAACTTTGCGCGAGGCCTTTGTCAAGACGATGAATGATCCTGAACTCTTGGGCGAAGCGATGAAGCGGGATTGGACAGTGAATCCCACCTGGGGTGACGAGCTGCAGGCTATGGCGAGGGATCTCATAGGCCAACCACCCCGGGTCAAAGAAGAGATAACGAGATTTCTGGCGAAGTGAAAAGGTCCGGTACCTGAACCAAGATCAGCCTGAGATGGTGGACAGGCTCACGAGAGAGTACGGCAAGTTGCTCGGATACACGTAGTAAAACGAGCCATCGGTAAGAACAGCATGGCCCCCACAAGAGAAATTTACTGGAACATCAGCGCCGTTTGGGTGATGTATGCGCTTTTGGTTCCTACGCTGCTTATCTCCGGCTATGGCTTTTATCTCCGTTATCGTCTGTGGCGGTTAGGCAAACCGGAGCAACGTTTCGACCACACCGTGCAACGTCTGAAGCAGTTGCTGGTCTATGCCTTTGGGCAGAGACGGGTTTTGAAGAATGCTTTTGCGGGGCTGTTTCACACGCTGATATTTTTTGGCTTCGCCATCCTGTTTATCGGCACTCTGGTAGTCGTCATTCATGAGGATTTTGGATTCCATATCATGCAGGGAAATTTCTACCTTCTCTTCCAGTCTCTCGCGCTTGACCTATTCGGATTGCTATCCATCCTAGGTGCTCTTATCGCGCTTTATCACAGATACCTTTTGAGGCCGCAGAGATTACACAATAAATGGCAGGATGCCACCATCCTAGTTTTGCTACTGGCGATTCTGCTGACCGGATTTCTGATCGAAGGGCTCCGTATCGTCGCCACCGCAGACCCATGGGCAAACTGGTCGCCGGTGGGCTTGGCGACGGGGAAGCTTGTGTCGGCCCTTTTATCCTCAGAGGCTCTGCGCTCTTTACATCTCTTCCTCTGGTGGTTTCATCTTCTGTTGGTGTTCGGCTTCATCGCCTGGATCCCCTATTCGAAGCTTCTCCATATATTTACTTCACCAGCCAACATTTACTTCCGCTCGCTCGAGGCCAAAGGGGGAATGCTGAAACCCATAAACACGGAGACGGCAGAGAGCTTTGGCGTAAACCGCGTTGACCAGATGAGCTGGAAGGACCTGTTGGATCTCGATGCCTGCACCGAATGTGGCCGCTGTCAGGACGCTTGTCCCGCTTTTAGCACCGGGAAACCCCTTTCTCCCAAATCTTTTATTTTGGATCTGAGGCATATTTTGGACGGCAATGGATCTCGACCCGTGATTCGGGGAATGCAAGGCGCTTCCGAAGATCCCCTTATCGGCCGAGTGATATCGGAGGAGACGCTTTGGTCTTGTACCACTTGCATGGCCTGTATGGAGGCGTGTCCCGTATTCATCGAGCATGTGCCGAAGATCGTGGACATGCGTCGCCATCTGGTCATGGAGGAAGGTCGGTTCCCGGACACGATGCAGCGCGCGCTGCGTAGCCTGGAAGCGCGCGGCCATCCCTACCCGGGTGCTTCCGCATCGAGGATCGATTGGTATCAGGGACTGGACGTCAAGATTCTTTCCGATTCAGAGCCGGCGGACTACCTGTACTGGGTGGGTTGCTCGACTGCTTTGAATCCGCGCAATCAAAAGACCGCGCGTGCTTTTGTTCGTCTTCTCCAGCGGGCCGGAGTTGATTTTGCCATTTTAGGCCAAGAGGAGCGCTGCTCCGGTGATCCGGCCAGGCGCATCGGCAATGAGTACCTCTTTGAGACACTGGCGCGGCGGAATATCGAGCTGCTTGAGTCCCGCAAGGTGAGAAAGATCATTACGACCTGTCCCCATTGCTTCAACACGTTGCAAAACGAGTACCGGCAATTTGGCGCTAGGTTTGAAGTTTTTCATCACAGCCAGATTCTCGCGGAGCTCATTAACGACGGCCGATTAAGGCTCGCAGCCGGCTTGGACCAACAAGTCACGTTCCATGACCCCTGCTACTTGGGACGATACAACGATGCCTATGAGGAGCCGCGGGAAGTCCTTGCGGCGATCCCGAGCGCGCGGGTGATTGAAATGGCACAAAGTCGCGAGAAAAGTTTTTGCTGCGGGGCGGGCGGCGGCCTCATGTGGAGTGAGGAGCCGAGCGACAAGCGCGTCAACAGCAAGCGTGTCGGGCAGGCTCTTGAAAGCGGGGCGAATATTCTGGCTGTGGGCTGTCCGTTTTGTATGACGATGCTGGAAGACGGAGTTAAAGCCAGAACCGGTGGGCAGGAATTAAAGGTGATGGATATCGCGGAGCTGGTTGACTCATCATCCAGCGGACCAGGGTAGGCGATGAACGGGCGAGGCAGCAAACAAGGAGGCAAACGATGAAACGGTTAAAGTTATTGGTAATCACAGTCATTACATTCATTGCGGTTGTGGCTTCGGTCGGGCGCGCGGCGACCGCTCCTTTGGACGAGTTGATAGCGGCAGCCAAGAAAGAAGGGGTGATTGAGTTCTATGCGCCTTCCACCCTTACCCCCGAAGGCGCGCAGAAACTCCGCGACGCCTTCAACAAGAAATACAATCTGAACATTACACTGAATTATAACCCTTCGGGGGCAATGACGAGGGATGTGGGTAAGATAGTGGGCATGGCCGCCGCTGGCGTCCCTCCCGAATGGGATGTGATGGTGGTTCATGATGCCGCCCATGCCACGCTGTGGTTAAAAAAAGCGCACAAGCCGTTCGATTACGCGAAGGTAGGCGTTGATCCGCAGGTGATTGGATATGATAACGGGACTGTCATCTTAGCCAATCAGTTTGTTCTGCCAGCATAC
>DATCIL010000138.1:0-1654 GCA_036507795.1 Anaerolineales bacterium
TGTCGCAGATGGGGCAGCGGTATCGGGCCCCTACGACGAAGGTGATACGGATTATCGAAACCGCTATAACGGCAAAGAAGAAAAAGGCCCACTTTTCAAGAGATGAGTCGTTGTAGACATCAGTGACGACGAAAAAGCCGACAAATCCAAACACCATCGCCAGCATCCAGAATCGGGTCCCAACCCAAGTTTGCCTTCGACGTTGCTGGAATTCCTGCGAAGCGTCGTGATTGGAAATCATTGACCTCTGTGTTCTCCGGAGGGTAAACGGGGTCAGAGTAACTTTTTCAGCCCGCAAAATCTTACTCTGACCCCATTTGTTCCCATCGCTTTTGCCCAAGCTGCCCCAATTACTGCTTCTTGAGTGTGGCGTTCAAGAAACGAAGTGTCCGCTCCCAGCCGTTGGCGGCGGCTTCGCTGTCCATGTTGCCGCGCTCGAACGAGTGTCCAGCGGACGGGTATAAGCGAAATTCGTGAGGAGCGTTCGCCTTTTTCAACATCGATACCAGTAATTCCGCGTTATACGAACTCACCGTCGTATCCCTGGCGCCATGCAGTACCAGCACGGGGGAACTCTTCTCGGTAAATGCGGATTGAAACGCCTGCAGCGATTTATCCGTCCCGGCACCGGTTAATGCGCCGTAATAGCTCACGCCTGCATGAATCTGTCCATTCGCCGCGAGCAGAAGAGCCCAATAGCCGCCGTTGGAGAATCCCACCGCCCCGACACGATTCGCCTGCACGCCTGGCATCTTCTTCAGCATGTCTATGGCGCCGACAAAATCGGCATGGATGCTCTGCGCGTGTGTCGTGAATGTCTGCCGGCGATTGCTCTCCTGCAAACCATATGCGCTGAAAAAATCGGGCACCAGGCAAACATAGCCTTCATCGGCCAGTTTGCTCGCATAGGCATGATCAGGTGGTCGCAAACCGCTGCTCGTATGCAGGATCAGAACGGCGGGGAAAGGTCCGGCGCCAGCGGGCTTGTACAGCGTTGCTTCCATCGTCTGATTGGCGCCGGTCTTGAGTTGCACGGTATCGGCGGCAATGGCGCCGGCCGAGGCAAACCAGACCGTCATGCCGACAGGTCCGGCGAGAAACAGAGTGAGCAGCAGCTTTTTCCCGTCCAAAGTGCCCTCCTTCATCATTGTTGACAGTGGATTCAGGGTCAGGTCTTGATGCTTGAAAATTCAAGATTCAAGACCTGACCCCTTCACCACTGCTGACCTGGCTTAGAACGCTGCTTTCCCCATCAATAATATGCCTCTAAGCCCTCCGAACGCGTCTATTTGCTGACGTTGTCTCGACCGATCAACGCATTGCGTTGGTCCGACCCGGTTCTGGCATTCCTCATTGAAGGGGATGGGCTGATGTTCTCGCTTCTTCTTCATTCCCTCACTCGCTTTGCTAACTGTCCCATAAATGCCTTCACGGAGCGGAAAATAATGTCCGCTTCTTCTTCGGTATATTTGCTTCTAGCATGCATTACGTGATTTCGCCAAGCGTCTTTTAGCAGACGAAAATGCGTGGCCGCCTCAGAAAAAAAACTTTTGCTATCTGGATCAGCCGAGATTTTTGCGATTGCCTGTTCTATGAGGTTAATCGCTTCCCCCCAGTTATCTTGCTTGAGCGTGACACCCAACTCCCTGGCCAT
>DATCIL010000139.1:0-10622 GCA_036507795.1 Anaerolineales bacterium
ATCAAGCCGATTTTGATATGCCTGATGCGATCCTCGTTTACAATCCGGCTGCCGGTCGTTATCCCTCGTGGTTGCTAACCGAACGGGCAGCCAACCTGCTGCGGGAGCGGGGCTGGCAGATCCGCATAGAAAAAACGCAGAAATGGACAGTGAAACCGCCTTATTCGCTGATCAATCATGGAACTTCGCAGATTGATCCGCACCCTCTTCGATCCCTGGGTGA
The DNA here is from genome assembly GCA_036507795.1 of Anaerolineales bacterium. Classification (GTDB taxonomy): domain Bacteria; phylum Chloroflexota; class Anaerolineae; order Anaerolineales; family UBA4823; genus DASQQR01. The sequence goes on from DATCIL010000139.1 coordinate 224, forward strand.
TACTGGGAGCAGCCGGTTTTGGCGTCACCTTGCTCATCCTGATACTTCTATTTCTGTGGTCCACTCGCGCCCCTATTGCCATTAGCGGTGCGCCGACGGCGGTGATGACAGTGATATCTTTGCCCACGTCCACTTCGCTGCCACCCTCGCCGACCCCTTCCGCAGCCGTCACAGCGACCAACACGCCGCCACCCCCGGAGGAATCGGGAGATATTGCGGTCGGGGCGTATGTACAGGTCTCGGGCACCGGAGGGGATGGCTTGCGCTTCCGGACGGAGCCTGGACTGTCCAGCGAGGTGCGCTTTGTAGGCCTCGAAGCGGAGGTATTTGAAGTTCGAGAAGGGCCGCAAGAGGCCGATGGTCACACCTGGTGGTACCTGGTTGCGCCATTCGACGAAACCCTGGAGGGTTGGGCCGTCGCGGGCTACTTGAGGACGGTCCAGAACCCTTAGAACAGGAGATTATAAGTATTAATGACTTACAACCAGAAACCAACGGCAATCACGGCAGATCGTAAGACGCGAGAGATGACCATCGAATGGAACGATGGGCATACCAGCGTTTATAGCTTCACGCTTTTAAGAAGAGCATGTCCATGTGCTGAATGCCAGGGAGGTCACGAGCATATGAGGTCGGAGCCCGATCCCGAGGTTTTCAACTATCCCCGGGAGGATACAGCGGCTACCCGGATGCGAAATGTGGAGGCGGTGGGATCCTACGCGCTGACGATTGAGTGGGAGGACGGGCATCACTATGGCATCTATAATTGGAACTACTTGCGGAAATTGTGCCCGTGTCCAATCTGCCGTTCTGAATATTCAAATTCAAGAGAATAGCTGGCTCGATGTGGCGGCAAGACGCCGCCGAGGACGGCGGCGGGAGCAGGGGAGCGGCTGCGTAAGAACGCAGCTGGGGAGCGGCCTGAGCGATTACAAATATTCTCTCAAATTATGCTCGACGGCATATGCGGCGGCTTCCGCCCGGTTGCTAACTCCCAGCTTCGAAAGGATGCTGCTTACGTAGTTGCGTACCGTGCCTTCGCCAAGAAAAAGCGCCTTGGCAATCTCGCGGTTGGTCTTGCCCTCGGAAACCAGAATCAAAACATGCCGTTCTTGCTGCGTCAGCGAAGAAAACGCCGAAGCTTCTTCTTCCTTTGCTGCTTTACGAACCTCTTGAAAGATGCGCTGGGTGACCGCGGGATCCAACAGGGCCTCCCCACGGCCGACAGCCTCAATGGCGCGCACCAGGTCCTCACCGCCGATTTGTTTGAGCACATAGCCGGCAGCCCCGGCGCGAATAGCAGCAAAGAGCATCTCGTCCTCGGCGTATGAGGTCAACATGATGACTTTGGTCTCCGGGTATTTTTCGGCGATCTCTTCGCAGGCTTCTATGCCAGAGCCGCCCGGCAGCCGAATGTCCATGACAACCACGTCCGGCTTGTAATTTGCAACCCGGTCGATCGCTTCCCGCGCCGTGCCGGCCTCGGCGACGACCTCAAAAGAGGGATGTCTATCCAGCAAAGCTTTCAACCCTAAACGGACAACTTCATGATCATCTACCAACAAAATGCGTTGTTTGGCCATTAATCTTCTTCTTTCTCCCTTTCCTGTTCTCTGCGAAAATCCACAAAGCGGTATCCGACTCCCCGCTCAGTCAAGATATATTTGGGGTTGGAGGGGTCCTCTTCTAATTTTTTTCGTAAATAATTGATATACAGGCGGACATAATGAGGCTCATCACGGTATTCGTAGCCCCATACTTTGGCGAGCAGCTGGTCATGAGTGACCACCCAGCCAGCGTTTTTGACCAGGTGGTAGAGCAAGCGGTATTCGGTAGGTCGAAGTTTGACGAGTTCACCTTCTACCCACACCTCACGGCGGTCAAAATCAATTTTCAGACGGTCATCAACTTCTATCAGGCCATGAGTCGTGCCCGTAGCCGTCTCTGTGCGCCGCAGGACTGCCCGCACCCGGCTGACCAGTTCTCGAGGGCTGAACGGTTTTGTGACGTAATCATCAGCGCCCATTTCCAGGCCGCGCACGCGGTCATCTTCCTCGCCCTTGGCGGTGAGCATGATAACCGGTACATTGCTGATCTCACGGATGATTCTCAGCACTTCAAATCCATCGATATCTGGCAGCATTACGTCTAATAAGATCAGGTCAGGTAAGCTGCTCCGGATTTTCTGGATGGCTTCATTGCCGCTTAACGCTTCCGAGACTTGAAAACCGTCATACTCGAGATTGAGTCGTATGAACCGAACCATGCGTTTCTCATCATCCACCACCAATATCCGCCGGTCCCTGAAATTATCATCCATCGGATTACTCCCTGACAAAGCTAATAATCTCTTCCTCTTCCTCGCTGGCCAGGACCTCGATGAAATTTAGTTTGTCAATCGGCCAGATGACGGTAACCACGTTTTCGGCCAGGTAGTGAATATCCTTGCCATCTAAGCGCCGCGGATTTCTCACCTTTATGATCCGGTCATTCGGACCGGGTAAGTCGTCAACCTCGCAGAGAATGGGTTCTTCATTTTGAACGTGGAGCACCACTGTTTTCGCCATAAAATTCTGTCTCCATTAATTCCGGATAATGTATGCTCTCAAGAATTGGGGGAAGATGGGGGGTTGCAGGCGTGCGCAGCACGCCTGCAACCCCCAAACCCTACTCATTGAGAAGTTACCGGACAATCACCTTCATTTTCATTTTACCAAGAGTCAGCACATCTCCGTTCGCTACAAGGTACGGGACAAGTTGAGGGATTATCTTTCCATTGATTGATGTACCGTTGATCGAACCAAGATCAGTTACTTTCAGTTTATCACTTTCGACATGGATGCTTGCGTGTAACCGTGAGACTCCTTCTTCGTATCCGCCAAAAGGGTTAAGATCAATATCGGGGACGATCGATTGGCCTTCATGGAATCGTCCAAGTGTATAAGCATCTCGACCGCTTAATGATAGGATCTTCCCATTTGTTTCAATCTGCAGGTATATAGGTCCATCCGTCTCACCCGCTGTGGTATTTGATCCATGATGCCGGCTGGCGGCGAAAGGGGTCTCCTGATTTTCAGAGGCCTTCTCAGCAGGGTCGCCTGCATACTTAACCAGTTGGGTACCGCACTCACTGCAAAACAAGGCTCCCAGGATTTGTTCATGATGGCAGGTTGGGCATTTGGTCATGGCTCATTGCTTTACGTGTGATTCGATTGAAACAGGGCGCGCGTGCCATACTTGATCCGTTTTCCGCCAGTTTCGGTCAGAGACTGGTCGCGCTCGAGGTTTTCGATCTCTTCAAAGACTGTGCGAGCGAGGCTGCTCTCTCCCTGAGCGAGTAAATGCGACGCCAGGTGTTTTAGCCGCCGGTTAGCGCTGCTGACCTCACCAGCCGCAATGTCCTCCTGCGCTTTTTCCTGAATCCGGTAAAGGGTTAGCTGCTTCAATGCCCAAAGGATCGCAGCCGGAGGATTCTCAACCTGAAAGGTTTGCCGGATAGGCAGGCCGAGTGACAGGCGAGAATTGAAAGTGGGCATAGGCCGGGAGGGAATACCCAAAGTGAAACGCCCTTCGGCCAGCAAAAGATGCTCCACGGCGGGCGAGATCGGTCCTACCAGGAATTCAAGCAGGATTTCCAGGTTTGAATCCTTGGGAAGATTGCCCAGCCTCAGCGGTGGTTCGGTACCCAGGATTCCAGCCTGGGGTTTCAACCGGAAAGCGTAATTAAGCGTCACCGAAGGGTTTATTTCTGGATAATAGACAACGCTTTCGGCGTAAACCTGGCTAAGCTCCTGAAACTTCTGCTTGAGAAACCTGTCGATGTCGGCGATATCGGATACATAGATGCTGCTGCCGCCTGAGCGGGTTGCCAGCTCATCGAGAAAAGCATCGTTCCACTCATTGCCGATGCCCAGCCCCGAAATGCCGATACCCAGGCTGGCGGCTTTGTCAGCCAACCCGAGACAGGCTTGTTCGTCACCATATGTGCGTCCATCGGTGATCAGGATCATATGATCGATGGAAGTTGGTCGAATATTGCGGCGCACTTCAGCGAAACCTGCTTCCATGCCACGATAGATTTCCGTGCCTCCTTTCGCATGGAGCAAGCGGATGCTGGTTTCGAGCGCATTCCGGTCCTGCCCTCTTCCTGCCGGTAATAAGACTTCTGCGTAATCGCTAAAGGTCACGATGGAAAGGGTATCGGAAGGTTTCAGGTTGCGAATCAGCTCAATAGCTGCGTCCTTGACCGTATCCATTCGTTCGCCTTGCATGGAAGTGGAACGGTCGATCACGAGGCATACGTTTAGCGCCGAGGCGTCTGCCGCAATCGCATCGGCATTGGGGATGACCCTAAGAAGTGCATAAAGCAATTGATGATTCTTTGATCTGGGTAAGGACGAACGGCTGAATAAAACCTCAATCGAAGCCGGGTAGACATCTGGCTCAGCATCTATTAGCGCATCATACTCCGCCCTTTTTTCCAGATCTGAGAGGACATCATAGGCCGCTTTCACGTCCAGGAATAGCTCGGTCTCTCCGAGTTTCGTGTTTACGTCCGGATGATAGCGCCGGGCAGCCTCCCGGTAGGCTCTTTTGATTTCCTCCAGGCCGGCATTCTTTGCAAGACCGAGTATGGCATAGTAGTTTGTGGGGCTTGGCATGGTGAATGTTCAGTCCGGTAACCGGACGAGAATGGCGGTGATGTTATCCGGTCCCCCAGCGGCATTGGCTGCGGAGATCAGTTTCTGGCATGCAATTTCCGGAGATAGGGTTGATGTCACGATTTCGAATAAGTCATTCTCTGAGATCACCCCCCACAATCCATCCGAGCAGACCAACAAGTGCCCGCGGCGGGGTAGAGAAGTAGTGGCGATTTCCGCGTCAAAGGATTCCCCTTGTCCCAGGGCGCGATAGAGAACGTTCCGTTGGGGGTGAATGGCTGCTTCCTCGGGCGTAAGCTGACCGAGCTCTTCCAGTCGTTTCACGAGGGAATGGTCGCGGGTGAGCACCTCGATTTTTCCGTCTGGGTGAAGAATATAAGCCCGGCTGTCACCGACATGGGCAACCGTGAGTTGATCGCCGAGGATGAGCACTGCCGTTAAAGTCGTCCCACCGCCTGGCGTTTGCTTTACGATCGCCTGGTGAGCGGTCTGAACCCCTTCTTGCATGATCTCCTGAAGCGATTGGTCTGGAACGCTCGCCGGAAGTCCAAAGAGCGGGATATATAGTCTATTAATAACGTGTCCAGCCATGGCGCGAACAGCAATGCCGCTGGCCATTTCACCATGTTTATGCCCACCCATGCCATCAGCAACCATATAAAACCCAAAAGGAATCTGGCTGGTGTCGCTCACCATCGTTGTAGTGAGAGAGAAGAGCGCGTCTTCATTATGGTCGCGCTGTTTTCCTACAGACAGGCCAACTCCGGCGAGCAGCTGCGGCGGTTCCAGATGGATCAGGGAATCTTCAGGGGACGCCAGGATCTGCGAAGACTTCCGGTCGAGCGGCTGGGTATCGACATCCAGTTCCGTGGATTGCGATTTCTCCGCATCTTTTGTTCGGTTTTTGGCTCTGCCAAACAATCGTCTAATAATATCTGTCACCAAGGGGCCTCCCCGCTGATCGATTTGCATCACGCCTCAAACGCGTACATCTTATGATCGGTCGAACTGAGGTAAACGACATCCTCGTATGCCGCCGGTGTGCCGGTGATGGGCCCGCCGGTCTGGTACTGCCAACGCAATCGACCAGTACGGTATTCTAAACAATACAAGTTTCCATCAACCGAGCCACAGTATAGAGAATCTTTATAAATGATCGGCGATCCGGTGACCTGGTGCTCTGTGGGGAAACGCCAGACTTCCTTTGCAGAGTGCACGTTAATACAGTAAATATTTCCATCCACTGAACCGGTGAAGATCAGATCGCCGGCAAGGCAAGGGGTGGAAATTGATCCTTTATCCATGCGGTAGCGCCAGATCACCCAGCCGGTTTTGGCTTCCAAGGCATACAGGATCGAATCCAACGAGGTAAAGTAAACGAAGCTTTCAGCGATGAACGGGGAGGAGGTAACGGCTCGCTTGGCTTTGAAACGCCATTTCACTGCGCCGCGAAAATCCAGACAAATGAATTCACCTGCCTCAGTACCAAAGTAGATCGCTTCATTGTGAACCAAGGGCGTCGACCGAATGGGAGCATAGGCGTCGGTGCGCCATACCCCGCGGCCACTTCCGGCGCTGACGGCGTGGAGAAATCCATCATCCGAGCCGACAAACAAATGACCTTCAGCAAGATGAGGAGATGAACGAACCGGACCTTCGGTGTAATACGTCCAGATGATTTTGCCATTTCTGGCAGAGACGGCGTGCACGCGCTTATCCTCTGAGCCAAAATAGATATTGCCCTCGGCAGCGGCTGGCCTGCTCACGACCCCCCCTTCCGTAGGATATTTCCAGATAAACTCGCCGGTCCTGGCGTGCAGAGCATACATGTTATTGTCATAAGAGCCGATGTAGACAATCCCATTGTGTACGATCGGCGAACCGCGCAGCTCATCTTCGCACCTGAAGGACCAAACCGGATTGATTTTGCTGCTATTCAAGGTAATCCTGGCAGTAGAGACCGGTTTCTCCTTCAAGGCGCCGGTTTCGCGGGCCACGTTGAGCAGCGCATCCTTCATCTCCGACGCGCCCTGGAAGCGTTCCTCTAAATTATACTGAAGGGCGGTGTTGATCACCGTTTCGAGGTCGATGGAAACCGCCGGATTGGTCTGGCGTATGGGACGTTCGCTAAAGGAAAATGGTGGTTCCAGGCGGGGATCCTGGCGTGTAAGCAGGTGGTGCAGCGTTGCGCCAAGAGCGTAAATATCCGCGAGAGCGGTCGCTTCGCCGCGGTACTGCTCAGGCGGCGAGTAGCCCTCGGTGCCGATCATGGTGCCTTTCTCACCGCTCTGGAAGTGTTTTGCGATCCCAAAGTCAATCAGCACGATGTGGTTGTGCTGGTTGATCATGATGTTTGACGGCTTGATATCCCGGAAAATAATCGCTTCTGGCTGGTGTTCGTGGAGATACTGGAGCACGTCACACAACTCAATGCCCCATCCAATCACTTGATCCTGTGAAAAGAATCCTTCAGTGTCATTTAACAGGGTTTCCAGGTCTTTGCCGTGAATGAACTCCAGGATGAGGTACGATCGCTCGTTTTGCGTGAAATAATCGTGGATGCGCGGGATGGCAGGATGGGAAAGGGTTGCCAGGAGATTGGCTTCCCGTTCAAAATTCTTGACGATGGTCTCCCGCACAAGCGGATCGCGGGCCTGATTGACCATTTCCTTGACGGCCACAAACTTTACGACGCTCGGAAAGTGCAGATCGCGGGCGCGGTATACGGCTCCCATCCCGCCCACGCCGACCACGCCCTGGATCAAGTAGCGGTTTGACAAGGTTGTACCTGGCTGCAGATGGCCTTCGGACTTGGTTACCATGGTATTTTCTTGTTCTTGATCAATGTGTTGAGTCTCCAGAGTCCGCCTCCCTTTGGCATCAGTCGGTCAATCTCGTCCCATTATAGTCACCAATGGGGGATAATGCAAATAATAAATATGCAATGTGCACCCATAAATTGCTTATAATGGTGGTTATGTTCGATTTCAATACCTATCTTTCCCCATTCACCTGGCGCTATGGCTCTGAGGAGATGCGGCGCTTATGGAGCGAAGCGCACAAACGGCGCCTGTGGCGGCGGATTTGGGTGGCGCTCGCCGAGGCGCAGGCGGGGTACGGACTGCTGACCGCTGACCAGCTCGCCGAACTTCGCACGCATGCCGAACAGGTCGATGTCGAGCGCGCTTTGGAACTCGAATCGGAAATTCACCACGATCTAATGGCAGAACTGAAGGCATTTGCCGAGCAATGTCCGCTGGGCGGCGGCGCCCTCCACCTGGGAGCCACCTCCATGGATATTGAAGACAATGCCGATGCCTTGCGCATGCGCCAGTCGCTAGATTTGCTTATGAACGATCTGCGGGAAGTAGTGTCAGGTTTTGCCAAGCAAATCGAAACGTGGGCCGAGACGCCTGTGATTGGTTTTACGCACCTGCAGCCCGCTGAGCCGACCACGCTTGGCTACCGGCTGGCCCAATATGCCCAGGATCTCCTTGGCGATTGGGAATATCTGGACCAGCTGCGGCATGAGGTGAAAGGCAAAGGGTTTAAGGGCGCCGTCGGTACAGGCGCTTCTTATGCCGAGTTGGTTGGGGCCGAGAACCTGGACAAGTTCGAATCCCGCCTGTCGGAACTTCTTGACCTGCCTTTTTACCCGGTTGCCAGCCAAACAACCCCGCGGAAACAGGATTACGGGGTCATGAGCGCCCTGGCCGGGCTGGGCGCCTCCCTTTACAGGTTCGCCTTCGACCTGCGCATCTTGCAGTCTCCGCCCATTGGGGAAATTGCCGAGCCTTTCGCCCGTAATCAGGTCGGCTCATCCGCCATGCCGTTCAAGCGCAATCCGATCAACGCCGAGAAGATCGATTCGCTGGCCCGGCTGTTGGCAGGTATGCCGCGCCTGGCCTGGGACAATGCCGCCCACCAGCTGCTCGAGCGCACCCTGGATGATTCCGCCAACCGCCGGACGCTCCTGCCGGAGGCGTTCCTGATCGCCGACGAACTGCTGCGCGCCAGCCGGCGGATCATCGACGGCTTGCAGGTGGATGAAGAAGCCCTGGCCCGCAACCTGGCGGAATACGGACCTTTTGCTGCCACGGAGCGGGTGCTGATGGCGCTGGGAAAGGCTGGCGCCGATCGCCAGGCCATGCACGCCCGCCTGCGAGAGCATTCCCTGCAGGCCTGGGAAGACGTCAAAGCCGGCAAGCCCAATCCCCTGGCGGACCAGATCTGCCGCGACCCGGCCTTCCTGGCTTATCTAACAGTAGACCAGTTCAGGTCCTTAATGGATGTTAGCGGTTACGTGGGGGACGCGCCTCGCAGAGCCAGAGCGCTCGCCTCCAAAATAAAACGGTCTTTGCACCGATGAGAGCATGACAGAACTGAATATATATGCTCGCTCCACTCGCGGCGGTGAAACATGTTGTATTCGGGCTGCTCCATGAGGGGTGGGATCAAGGGTTAGTTGCCAGAGTCCCGCGGCTAGCAACAGACCCGAACCCAGAAAGCTGCTTGTAGACATCATGGCGGAGAGAAGCTCTCCGCGCTCGAGCGCCCATTGCGCAACTACCGCAACTAGGCTGAACGCTCCCCACATGACCAGATACCCGCCACTGAACGCGGTCGTGGCCGAAAGAAGTCGGTGTGAAGGGGCGTTTAGTCCGGCGTCGTCAGCACGCGCAAGTCCCTTTCGCGTAACCGCAGCGTGCAATAGCACCATAGGCGCTGCGCTCGGCAGCATCATCGCAATCATCATGAGCCACCACATTAAACTCGTTGATCATCGGTTTGCCGGTGCTAGTCATGACGCCCGGGATGTCAACCTTGGCTGTTCGCAGTTCCAAGTTTGCTTCGAGACTAATCGGCAGAAACAATGTCTCGCAATATTCTGAGCATGTAGACGCGATTACATTGATCATTCATTTCGTCGATCCTCCCCTAATCCGAATTCGCCGGAGCGATATTCTGGTTGATGTGGAAGAGGTTGTCCGGGTCATAGGACGCCTTCACTGCTGCGAGCCGCTCGTAGTTGGCGCCATAGTTTGCAGCCGCACGTTGGTCGTCGTCGCTGGACATGAAGTTGATGTAGCCCCCATCGCTGCCCGAGTGGGGATGAATAGCTGCGTAGTAGTCCTTCACCCACTTGATGTTGGCCTCGTTGTCGGCAGGGTCCGGCCAGATTCCCACGATCACCGGGGAAAAGCTCTTGTCCCGGTGTCCGAAGGCGGTCTCGTCGGCGCCGACCCGTTGAGCCGCACCGTTGATCGGATGGAGATGCATGGACGAACTCACGTTCGGTGTCTTCTTGCCGTGCTCGACGTGAGCAGCGATCGCCTCGTCGGTGAGCTCGGTGATGAAGTCTGCTTTCCAGTAATGCTGCATGCCTTTTGGGACGATACCGTCGAAGGCGCTCTGCAGGGCCGGGAACGGCATGACCTCGACCTGCTCCGCTTTCACTTCAGCAACGTTGCGAAGTGGCCGGAGCACGTGCTCGGCCTCCTCGTGCGGACCGTTCCAGCACGTGACCAGTACACAGAACAGATCCCCGACCCGGTCCTCGGGGATGAACGGCAGCGGAGGAGCTATCTGCCAGCCGAAGAAGCATCCGAGCTGTTCCGGCGCTTCGGCAATGAATTCGCGGTAGCACTCCAGGACCGCCGCGGCATCGCCGAACTCGTAGAACAACGGGCCGCCCACGACATCGCCGACCTCGTGGAGCTGGAACTCGAAGCTGGTGA
>DATCIL010000140.1:0-2304 GCA_036507795.1 Anaerolineales bacterium
TGACGTTACCATCATCGCCTGCGGCCTGATGGTAGCAGCCGCTCTCGAGGCGGCTCATGACCTCAGCCACGACGGAATCGAAGCCCGTGTGCTCGATATGCACACGATCAAGCCGCTGGATGAAGGGGCGATAGAGACTGCGGCACGCGAGACGGGCGCCATCATAACGGCCGAGGAGCATGTATTGGAAGGAGGCCTGGGTGCAGGGGTGGCGCGAGTGGTGGGTGAACGCTATCCGGTTCCAATAGGCTTCGTAGGTCTCCGAAATACTTACGTCGAATCCGGCAAACCTCAAGAGCTGTTAGAGAAGTACGGGCTGATGCCGGCAGACATCGTCCGAGCCGCCAAGAGCGCGCAAAAGAGAAAAATAAAAGGGTATTAATCCCTTCGCATCAAGGGAAGGAATGCCTGGTGTTCGTAGGAGACGATCACTTCCGTCTTCAGATACCCATCCCTCCGGAAGCTGCCGCGCCCGGTGGTCCAGAGAACCCTGGCTTCGGCTGTGGCCGGCAAGTCGTAAGCCAGCAGACCGGAATGAGCGCTGTTCAACACCAGCTCCAAATCTGGATCGCCATCGATATCCGCCAGAGTTGGCGCCGCTAATGCCCCATTCCAATCGGCGGATCCAAAAGCCGGAGGAATTCCTACCTGATGGATCTGGTTACCCAGATAGTCGAGAACATAAAGGCTTCCGGACTGGCCGGTGCCTTTCTGCACCCACGAAGCAAAAATGACCTCTGCGGTTCCGTTGTTGTCCAGGTCGGCTACTACTGGTTCGGAAGCGAAGGTGTAAAACCCCTGGGCAGGATTGTAAACGGCAAAGGGCCAGCCGCCGTGCTCACTCTTGTCCAGCCAGAAGGCATGCACCCGGCCGTCGTAAGATGCATATAAGATTTCCTTGTTACCGTCACCGTCCAAGTCCGTGATGACTGGGTTAGGTTGGGCATTCTCGATCAAGTTATAATCCTCGCTCAGCGGTGCTCCCGTGTCGTACGGAGCAGCGTCCCAGTTAAAGCCGCTTGCATCAAACCGTTTGCGATCGGCATGAAAGATATACACGCCTGTATACTGGCTTGGATAACCGGGGATGCAATCGTATACATTCCCGGTCACGATCACTTCATTCACGCCATCTGCATTCAAATCGGCCATCACGCCGGCGCCATGGGCAAAGTTGGCTCGGTAGCGTTCACTGCGATCGTCACTGGCGCTGCAGGTTCCCCAACCGCGCAGCTCCGTCTCCAGGCTTTCCCATACCCCAACTTTTCCCCAGCCCTTGCCACCGTAGATTGGATGGGCGGGGATTTGAGACCCATTTTCCTCGTACGCGTTAATATAATGAACGTCCGATGGAATGATGATCTCAGCAAACCCATCTCCATCCACATCCCCTGCGGCGGCGTTATCGTTGTAGACACCCCAGGCGTAGCCGCTGTCATTGCTTAGCTGCGGCCAGCCAGCTCGAACAACTCCATTGTGTTCGAAGAGCCAGGCATTGATCTGGTCCGGTACCGCTGCCGTCGCCAGAACTTCCATAGTTCCATCATCTTCCACGTCGAAAACGGCCAACCCGCGCAGTTCACTGGAGACAGGATGCTGAGGCCAACCCGATTCGAAGTAACCCAGGTGATTATAAACGGAAATGTATCCACCCCCATGCGCGGTGGCGATCTCGAGTTCGCCGTCTCCGTCGATATCAGCAACGGCGACACCGGGCCAGGTACGACCAACATTTCCGGCGCCGGGCTCAGTTCGGTCGTGGCCTGAAGACACTCGCCATGCCAGTTCTCCAGTTTCGCCATCCAGCACCACAATCGAGTAGCCCGAACCAATAACCTCAGGTCTGCCATCTCTGTCTAAATCTGCAACAGCCGGGGAAGAATACCATCCGGTCTCACACCAGGAGGCGAAACAACCACTTTTCTGCCATTTCAACACCGGGGCCTGCACAGATTGCGTTTCAACGGTAGCCGCCGCCCGCCGATTAGGCGGAGGGATTATTTCAGCCTGAATCAGGAGGAGGCTCAATAGAACTAGAAAGCGGATTGGTCCCATGTGAACTTTAGCAAAACCTTTTCGCAGGTTCCCCTTTTTCCTTTTCTAATCCAGGTAAATCGTTTGCCGCCTCTCGGCAGCCTCATACAGCGCGGTTACCGTGCGAACATGATCGCGGCTCTCTTCCAGACTGAGGTAATTTGGGGCGCCGTCCAGAATGGCGGCATTCATGTCCTCGATCTCGCCAAGATAAAGTTCTTCGTCCGGAACGGGGATCTGTTCCGCCCGGCCATTTTCAGCATAAAAAAG
>DATCIL010000141.1:0-1851 GCA_036507795.1 Anaerolineales bacterium
CTGCCGCTCGGAGCGCAGGTAAGGGGTTGTCTCTTTCAACACCTGGCGCAATACAGGACCGGGCAACTTATAGGTTGAGAGCAGCGGCGCTGGCTCGCCAGCCTGGCCCGGTCGCCGGGTACGTTCTGCGTAAATATCACAGAGCGCATGCAATTCTCTTACGAATTTTTCCGGCCGGTCAAACTTTTCCGCCAGGTGAGCCGCCTGGATCTTTAACTTTGCGAGGAGGATGGCAGGCATATAAACCCAGGACGTAATGTGTAATTCGTAATGCGTAATGAGTGCTTGTCTGTTTGGGGCTGACTATGTTTAACGTTGCCGCTCATTTATAATCTGTACTGCTTGATCGACGTCATCGACCAGGATTAACAAATCCTGGCATTCCAGAGGCACATAATCTCCCAGAGAAGCGAGAAACTGCTCGATCGTCGCCCGCCACTCAGGACCAACCAGGATTAACGGGCGGGATTCGATGCTTCCCGTTTGCAGATTCGACCACATCTCGGCCACTTCCGCCAAAGTGCCAACGCCGCCTGGCAGCGCGATAGCCGCGTCGCAGTTCTCGATGAGGGCGAACAAACGCTCTCGCTGGGTGGCAAAGCGTATTTCCTCGCCAATCCAGCGATTAGGATTTACGGGTCTCCAGGCTTCGATAGCATCGCATGTCACACCGATGACGTGCCCGCCGGCCTCGTGCGCTCCCCGAGAAACAGCCTCCATGGTGCCAATATAGCCGCCATTTAATATCGTGTGCCCGGCTTTTGCCAGCAGCTCTCCCAATCGCCTGGCCTGGTCGTAAGCGGGTTCGCCAGCCAGGGGCTGTGATCCGCCAAAAACGCTGACGCGCACGTGCTACCCCTGAGTATCCCACGAGCGACCGTAATTTCGCTCGAGTTTTTTCAATATGGCCTCTTCCAGGTCGATCCTGGCGAGGCTGGCGAGCTGCAGCAAATACAGGGCGACATCTGCCAGCTCGTCCGCCAGCCTTTCTTTCTCCCCCAAATCTTCTTGCCATTGGAAGTGTTCCAACACCTCACCGGCCTCCAGATTAAGCGAGATCGCCAGGCTACGCAGGGTTTGCGGCCGCGGGCTGTCTTCCGCATACCAGCCTTGGGCTCCCACAAAGCGGTGCATGGCTTCGGTCAGTTCTTTAATGTCCATAAGCGCGTTATTTGGCAGATTTCTTCTTCTTGGGCCGTCGTTTGCCGTGCGTGCCTCGTGAAATCTTACCGCGTCTCGTGCGCTGATCACCTTTACCCATTTTGTACCTCACTGTTATATTTCTTTAATTCTACTTCAGTTTCATTTTTCTACATGATCTTCTTCACCCAACGAGTTCTGTGTAGCGGTTCAAATCCCTCGCGCTTATGCAGGTTCTCGGCGCGGGCGAGGGCGTCTTCCACCTCCAGGTCCACCGCGGCGCAGCCGGACCGCTGGGCCGTCTCGAGGGCTGCCCGCAAGAGCGCCGCGCCTATCCCTTTGCCACGGTATTCCGGCGCCACGTAGAGCTCGTCCAGCCAGGCGGATTTGCCGCCGTGTTGCAGGGTCATCAGAGCCATATTTCTGCGATTAAGCCAATGATCTCGATTGGTGAACTGTAGGGCGAAAGCCAGGAAGGCCACCGGCACAATCACTACCCCCAAATAAGTGGCATCCAGCCAAAAGAACATTGTTGGCCGGTAAAATCCGGACCAGTGCAGGGCGTAAGTCAATCCCCACCTGCGTCGCCGGTGTTAATCGTCCCGGCCGGCTCGACCAGCATGATCCGGCACTCGGCTTCAGCGCTGGGTCTGTGCTCAACGCCCTTGGGTACAACAAACATCTCACCAGCGCGAAGCTCAACCTCGCCGT
>DATCIL010000142.1:0-1634 GCA_036507795.1 Anaerolineales bacterium
ATTTGAACGGGCTATCGACGAAATCGGTGGCGTAAAGGTAGAAGTTCCCGAGGAAATTGAGGTCGACCCGCTCGGGGATGGCAACACGACACTGTTGAAACCAGGCGTCCAGGTTTTGGCGGGCGACCTGGCTTTAGCTTACGCCCGCTCTCGCAATTCGATTGGCAGCGATTTCGACCGGGCCGAGCGCCAACAGCAGGTTATCCTGGGCATCCGCAACCGCATCTTGAGCAAAGATGCATTGCTTGGCTTGATTCAAAAGGCCCCGGTTATTTACGATGAAATCTCCTCGGGAGTGCGGACGAATATGACCCTGTCCCAGGCTATCCAGCTGGCCTGGTTAGCACCGCAAATCCCGGAGGAAAGCATCAAGCGCGGCGTCATTGGGCCCAATCAGGTTGAATTTGCCACCTCATTCGACGGCCAGGATATCCTCAGGCCTCTGTACGAGGAAATCCGCCTGCTGCGGGACGATATCTTCACGGCCAACGGCCCAGTCACGCCGGCAGCAACGGAAGTTGACCCGCAAAAACTGATGATGGCTGAAGCTGCAAACGTCTCTGTTCTGAACGGCACCCAGACGATCGGACTGGCTGCCCAGACTGCCGATTACCTGGTAAACCAGGGAGTCAGCATCGTGGAGCCGGGCAATGCCGGTGAACTGTACGATTTCACTACGATCATCGATTACACGGGGAACCCCTATACGCTAAGTTATTTGGTCGAGCTGCTGAACATCTCTGCGAACAATATCTACCACAGCTACGACCCGGAAAGTCAGGTGGATATCGAACTCTTCTTGGGCGAGGACTGGGCTACCAACAATTCTCTGCCGTGAGCGCGCATAACAAGCAGGGTACGGAGACTTTCACCGGCCTGGTAGAACGCGTCACCTACTTCAACCCCGAGAACGGCTACAGCGTGCTGCGCGTGCGCCCAGATCGCGGCAAACCGCCGGGCGCCAACCGCGAGGGCCTGGTGACCGTGACCGGAAACCTGCCCGAGATCTCACCGGGGGAACATTTACGCCTGAGCGGCCGCTGGACCAACCACCCCAAACACGGTTTACAGTTTCAATGCGAAGTATGCGAACAGACTCTGCCAGCCACGGTGGCTGGCATTCGTCGTTATTTAGGTTCGGGCCTGATCAAGGGGATCGGGCCGCGGCTGGCCGAGCGCATTGTCGCCGAGTTTGGCAAGCAAACGATGGATGTTATCGAGCTGGAGCCGGAACGGCTGCGCGAAGTGGCGGATATCGGGCCGAAACGCTCCCGCCTGATCGCCCGGGCCTGGGAGGAGCAAAAACAGGTCAAGGAAATTATGCTCTTCCTGCACAGCCACGGCGTCAGCACCAACCTGGCGATCAAGATCTATAAGCAGTACGGCGACCAGGCTCTGGAAACTGTGCGGAATGACCCGTACCGGCTGGCAAGAGACATCTACGGCGTTGGATTCAAGACCGCCGACAGAATCGCCCAGGCGCTGGGATTGCCAAAGGACCACCCTTCCCGGATTGAAGCCGGTCTGGTCTATGCGCTGAACGAAATGATCGAGGAGGGACACGTTTTCGCCCCGCGCCAGGCCCTGAGCGAGCGCGCCGTTGAGCTGCTGGAGGTAAACCAGGAGCTGATCCC
>DATCIL010000143.1:0-8183 GCA_036507795.1 Anaerolineales bacterium
AGAAGGTAAACTTGGCTACACACTGGTAGTGGGAATCAAAGGGCGCAGGCGGTTCATGAGTAGATCAGCCGAGGCCCAAATCCGCGCTCGACGTCGTTCTAACAATCCCGTTCAGCACCATAGAATACCGGAAATCTACATTGATTGGTTGATCGGTCTGAGAGAGAAACTCTTAGGTAAGTTGGGTGCAACACAGGCTGGAAATGTGCTGAACGTTTCCCTGGCCGGGTCCGTTCCAGAACCTGGAGTGGACCCGGCTGCCGATCTCAAGCGCGCCCTTGATTCGATCAAAATAGCTGCTGTGGACGATAGCGGAACCCACGTGGACTACGCCTCACTCC
Organism: Anaerolineales bacterium; assembly: GCA_036507795.1. Lineage (GTDB taxonomy): Bacteria > Chloroflexota > Anaerolineae > Anaerolineales > UBA4823 > DASQQR01. Next base: position 342 of record DATCIL010000143.1, read on the forward strand.
GGGAAAGCGCAGCTTATCAGGAATTCCGCTCTGTGTGCTCACCTCGCCTGAGGAACTTCGATCCCGCCGAATTGGCATCCAGAGAAGAGCGGCTGGCTTTCTGGATCAACCTATATAATGTCCTTGTAATGGATGCAGTCATCGCCTTGGGCATCCAACGCAGCGTGGTAGAGGGGAAACTCGGATTACTGAGCTTTTTCCGCCGCGCCGCGTACAATGTCGGCGGCCATCGCATCAGTTTAGACGAGATCGAGCACGGAATACTGCGTGAAAACCGCGGCAACCCGATTATCCCTGGGCGACAATTCGCATCTCAAGATCCGCGGCTGGGTTGGGTCATCTGGCCATCTGAGCCGCGCACTCACTTTGCCCTCAACTGCGCCAGTAAGTCATGCCCGCCGATCCAGGTTTATTCAGCTGAAAATATCGAGTCGCAGTTAAAAATGGCTGCTGGTAGCTTCGTAGACGCAAATGTTAAGCTGGATTCATCGAAGGATTTATTCGTCATCTCAAGCATCTTTCGCTGGTTCAAGGAAGACTTCGGCGGCCAAGCCGGCGTGATCTCGTTCTTAATTGATCACTTACCTGACGACAGGCGCCGGGCCTGGTTATCAAAAAACCAGGATGTCACCCAGTTACGTTATGCGCCATATGATTGGAGATTAAATACTACCGAATAGCTTTGCGATTAAATGAGGCCTGGATCGAGATCGAACTGGCCGCCGAAACGCACGCCACCAGCGTCGGCTTTTGGACGCGGACGATGGGCAGCAGCGCTCAAATCCGGAGTTTCCAAATCATCACCGACATAGGCGAGATCATCGGTCCGTTCAATCTGGACAACGCAGCACAGACATTTTTCTTTGAGACCAGCTTCACGGCAAAGCGACTGCGTTTCGAGGCTGCAGCCACCAGCGGCGGAAATACCTGCGTATCGGACAATCTATAATTTTTACTAATCAGGGCGTGTAAAACTCAGAATCTGGATAAAAATCGCGCCAGGCCCAGTCATAGGAGGTCAGGCTGGGGACGGGCTGGAGTGATTCACCTGAAAGTGGCCCGGTTTTCGCTAATCCGCGCGCCCCATCCCACTCGGAACCGGTCTCATCGTCAACCAATTTTTCCCCTTCAGTGTGGAAGGTCAACGCTTCCCGGTTGACCATACGAACATAGGCGTAGACTGTGTCGCCAGTTGCCCAAAGGGCCACCGGTATCTCACCGAGCTTGTCGTTGATTACGCCTGCGACTTGAATATCCCGGTAGTAGTAAGCCCTGGCATGGCCAGCCAGTGCCAGGCCGACGACGAAGTCCGGATGGAAGCCTTGCTGGCGCCCTCCCAACCGGTCGATGTCGGTGACCATCGCTTGTGTATCCGGGTATTGCTGCTTCCAACTTCCCCAGGTCGTCAACTGCGACGGGAGCAGGTTAAGTTGCACACCCTTGAGTGAGCCCACAATCGCCCTGCCCCAGGGCTGCGACCAGATCGAGCGCGTCTCGTGATCGTACCACGTCATTGCGTTCATGAATAGCGAACCCGCGTTGCCAAAGGTGTGGGTTACGCCATCGATCCGCCGGTCGTGCACGAGACCGGTGTAGCAGATCGGTCACCAGGTGACCAGTATCGGCAAGCCGGACAACTCGTCGTCCACCATCTCCCGGAAACGCAACACGCTTACCGGATACGCCTTCGCCTCGTCCCGGATGGCTACGCCCATCACGAGCTCATCGACGAGCAGGGGAGCATCTCCGGCGTGGGCAAATTCGGGGGCGTAAATTGGGCGGATGGCGTCAAAAGGAAGCAGTTGAGAAAAAAAGTACTCCTGCGGGTCTTCCAACCGTACGTTCGTCGGAGCCGGCTGGCCAGTAGTGGAAATAGGGCTTTCCGTCATTGGAGGGGAGGGCGTATCTTGGGCCGCAGCTGGAGATGAGGGCAGCGTCTGAGGAGGAGATGGGGCAGGAACATTAAGCCTGTTCGCGCTACAGGCGGAGAGTAGAATTGATAGGAGGAGAGGAAAAGCGAACCCTGGTTTTACCATGGCGATTGAAACGAATCCTGGGTTACTAAATTCACCTCATCGAGCCCTGGAGGGAGGAAGCCCCAGGGCTCGACTTTGAAGGAGGAGAAGATGAAGAAGTGGCCACAGCCAGCCTAATGCGAGCAGCTCACCCAACCGTCCCAAACCGGTTGATCATTGGCTTCAATGCCATAGACGCACTGTGTCATGTTTCTCTTACTCTGATATCACTCTGTGATCACCTGCCAGTCCGAAGGAAATTGACTCACAAAGAGTGTAAGAAATATAGTAAGAAATACACATCTGAAATCGTCAAATTCATTATATATCGGTATTGGATCCTATTGTTTCAAAGGAGGAAAGAACTATGAACCACCCATATCTGACGCGCCGCGATTTTCTTCGTCTGAGCGGCCTGGGTTTTGGCGCAACGGTATTAGCTGCGTGCAGCCCTCGGGCTACCGAGGCTCCCACCTCAGTTCCCACTAGTCCTTCCGCAACGGAAGCCATTCAGCCAACCGCTGTGGCCTTGGAGGAGCCGCGCGCGTTGGTGGGCGACGTATTAGATTTCGCCCTTAGCGGCGACTGGCCTGGCCGGTTTGGCTTCGTCAAGTTCAATCTTAAGGCCGGTTTCTTCAACAGGGAGCAGGCCTATTTCATCCGCACCGACGGCTCAGACCAGGCTTTTGCCGAAGCGAACGGATTGGTCTTTGTGCCGCTGCTCAACGCAGCCCAAGGTGTCGAGGGCGTGGCTTCACAGCTCTATCTCTTTGAAGGCGGCTCCCCGGACCAGCTCCCTGTCCTGAGCACTGTCCCCTCTCAGGAGGATTTTAGTCCTTTGTGGCAGATCCATCGCGTGACTCCGAAGAATTCGACGTTATACGATTCGGAAGACAGCCTGCTTGCCGCAGAGACAGCCGGGGACGTTACCATCGAAGCACAACCCATCTACGTGAACTACCCGGTCGTAAAATGGCCGGGTGGCGAAATGTCCGTGGATACAGAGAAGGAAGAGTACTTGGGTGGCGGTCAATGTCTGGAACCCGTCGACGTCGAAGGCATGACGGTTACTTTCAAACTGCACGAATGCTTCCCCGGCAGCCGCTACATCGTCACAGATACCTCCGCCGCGCCGATGGCCCCGATGATGGCTGTTTCAGCCTCTTCCCCAATCCAGAAGCTCATTGACGGGAGCGCCGCTGGCACGGATAAAATCTGGGTCTTCGCCAATGGCCTTGAGGGCAGTGGCGTGATGGGATTCCAGCCTGCCATATTCGCCCACCAGGCCGGCAACGCGGCGTGGAGCCCGTTTTGGAACCACTTCACGCTTGGGTGGAAAGATGGTGTTACGCCGCGGGTACTGAAATCGGCTGAGGATGTTCAGGCCGCGCTAGACGCCAGTGAGGTCGAGCAGTTCAACGGCACCCCGGACACACACCCGAACGGTTTTGTAGTCAATTGCCCCGTGCCGGTGCTTGCGCCCAACACGTTTGCCGGATAAATTTCGAATCACCATTTCCCCATTCTCCCGGCGAGGCAGGATCGCAAAACACCTGCCTCGTTTGTTTTTGACGAGAAAAGGTAAGAAATTTAATATCGGTTTCATCCGTGAAGATGAAGAAAAAATCCCAGTTCAAAATCAGGAGACAAAACATGAATATCTTTGGTTCGATTATCGCAGGCTTATTGGGAACACTCGTCATGACGTTATTGATGTATTTAGCTCCCAGGATGGGCATGCCCAAGATGGACATCATCGGCATGTTGGGGACGATGTTCACTGCCGGCGAGGGCTCTGCCAGAATCCTTGGCACCTTCGCACACTTTATGATGGGAGTGATCTTTGCTATCATTTACGCCTTGTTATGGAGTCTCGGGATCGGCAGCCCAACCTGGTTGTGGGGGCTGATCTTCGGAGCGGTCCACGGGGTCGCTGCCATTGTGATGATGCCAGTGATGACGAAGATGCACCCTCGCCCCCCTCAAATGGAAAGCAGCCCGCTGATGGTGGTCGGGTTGCTGATGGGGCACCTGGTGTTCGGGCTGGTGGTAGCTCTGACTTACTCAGCTTTCGTATGAGTGAGTTCTTATAGGAACAGAATGTGAGCCTGTCAGTAACGATCTTGGTCCTGGCAGGCCTGTTAATTTGGCGTCAAAAACGCCCCACTGATTGCCAGGTGACGCTTCACAGCTTCTCGCCTTTACCCGCGCCACAGCTCAGCATGGATACATACTTTACAAGCGCCAGTACCGCCAGTTTTACACCCTCGACATTCGTCAGATATGGCAATCATCTACTGCAGCATCGTGTTTGCCACCTCTAACGATGGCCACCGGGCCAGGACAGGATGGGCATGTTCACCATGATGCCGGGACGGGTGCTGGCCACCTCGCCGCCGTCATAGAAACCGGTCACCAGAGGGGCGAGTTCGTCGGTGGTGGTTTTCCCCATTTCGCCCATGGATGCGGCTGTCGGACTGGGGGTTAGGGTCGCCCGAGCGCAGGCAGCCAGCAACAGGGCAGGCATGGTTAAACTTGTGCCAAGAGCTGCAAATTGAATCCCTCCTCAATGCATAAGCAAACTCAGGCCCTCGTCAATCATTGAGGGCCTGAACACTTCACAACGCTCTGCGGCACTTCCTGGCTGAGCCAGGCATTTTAATTGGCATTCTCACCCAAGCCTGGGAAGGTGAGAACGTTGCGGATGTTGGCCTGGAAGCGACCGTCGGGCAGCGTTACTCCGGCAGAGATGCCCTGTGCCAGCCCCTCTCCAAACTCTTCACTGAAGAGGTCGCAGCGGAACATGAGCCCTCCCGCTAGGTCCGCATTCCGGATGATTGGTCCGCCGGACTCATAGTGGATGATGATGGGCTCGATCTCCCTACCGCCTGGCAGCGTACGCTGAATGTTGTAGTTGCCAAAGACCATGCTGGTGTTCTGGGGAATATGCACGCCGGCGAACTCGCCGCCCAGCGTGATCCCCTCCGGGTCAACCACTCCTACGCGCCAGCCGCCATCCCGCACAACCCAGCCGGAGCTGGGGACGCGCTCTTCCGAAACCACGTAAGCGCGGTACTCGTTTCTGGGATCGAATGCCAGGGGGCTGAATTCTACCCCGTTTTGGGTGAACGTCGTGAATAGCCCGCCGGGATCTGTGAGGTTCAAACCGAAGCGCTCATTGAAGAACGCAATGGCGGCGGCTCGATCCTGAGCGATCTCTTCGTCGGAGCGCCCCATGATCTCCCGCTGGAAGACCTGGGGAGTGAGCGGGTTGGGCTCATCCGGATCATAGACGCCAGCAGCCATGTAAACCAGGAACTTATCAAACCCGTTAGGGGTAGGGCTGCCAGGGTTGGCAGGGCCGGCAGCAGTGAGCAAGAAGGCTGCCAGCGTAGCCATTACAATCACTACAGCAATTCGCTTTTTACGCAACATCGGACAGGTCTCCTTTCATACCAGTAAGCTTTCGATCAAACAGCCAAAATTGGCAGATTGGCCTGTTGTCTGCGTCCGCTTATCACCTCCTTCCGGATAGATTGGCGTTCTATTTGTAATTGTCTGTGGTGCACTGCTGCTTTGCTCAATGGAGTATGAGGAGACTGAACCTTTCTTCTTGGTCGACCAATCGTCGGTTAAGTCCGTTCCCGCCTCTATTTGGACCGGTCCAAGTCCTCATAGACTAAGACGAGATTTCTTGAGCCAATCTTACGAGTGAATTTTCTGGCGCTCAATCTGGCTCGTGATATCATGACTGACAAGCGAGCGATCGAGGACGCCCGAAAGGCTCATGCCGAAATGGCCGAGAAGCTGTTCGAGTAAGAGGACGGGAGCCCTTGGGGACTTCGATTGGTTTAGGACGAATTTGGTAAGAAATGAATGGGTCAGATCGTCTTAATTAATGAATAGTCTGTATATTCGTGCCTTGACCGGCAGAAAGGAGAAGGACTGCCGACCGCAAACTGAAACGACTGTTAACTGACCATCCACTTTGCGCCACTCAGAGTCGATAGAAATATTTCTTTAGTTTGGCGTTCGACGGACGTCGAATCCGCAAATCCGCTAGTGGCTTATCAAAAAGGCTCTCCCGCATCAATTCTCACCTAAAAACTATCAGCAGGCTTGTTTGAGCGCGCAAATTCGATAGTCAGTAAAGAAGGAGTGTAAACGATGAGCGATCAGCAAACTCAGGAACCCATCCGCATTTCAGTAGCGGATGCCAAAAAGCGTTACGACGAGGGAAATGTCTCCATCCTGGATGTCATCGACACCGATTCCTACAACCAATTCTCTTACCAGATCGAAGGTGCGGTGCGGATTAAGCCAGAAAATATCCGTGATGAATTTACCCGCCTGGCAAAAGACAGGCCAGTGCTCGCCTATTGAACCTGACCGCATGAAGAAACGAGCGCCAGTGTGGCGCTCTTCCTGAGAAATCAAGGCTACCAGGCATACGCCATCAAGGGCGGCCTGGAGGCCTGGCATGAGGCGGGCTACCCGGTTGAGGAAAAGGAGGGCTAGATGGCAACCTGGATCCTGGTATGTCCCAATTGTGGAACCAGCAACGAAGTTTCTAAAGAGGCGGTACGGGTGAAATGTGGAGTTGTGCACCATCGATGTACTTGTATAAACTGCGGAGAGGAGTTTGAAGGCCAACAAGAATACTGGCGCTGGTTGGGGCTGGTCGAAGGTCCGCCGCCGGAGGACCTCCCAGCGCTGGCCTGAGTGGCGGCAGTAAATTTATTGTTTTCTGAAAGGAGGAGTAAATGGCTACAACAGTAGATCGAGAAATTGGAGGCGGTCCAGCTACCCGGCTTGTCCTTGCAGGCGCCATCGCCGGGCTGGGCAGCGGCCTGGTCTTCGGCATCCTGATGGGGATGATGGCTATGCTCCCGATGGTTGGCATGCTCATCGGCGTGGAGAACGCCATCGTCGGGTTCCTCGTCCATATGACGCTGAGCGCCATCATTGGCGCCATATATGGGCTGACCGGCGGGCGCCTGGCAACTTCCTGGGGCTCCGCCATTGTCGGCGGCGTCATCTATGGCGTGTTTTGGTGGGTACTTGGCGGCCTGGTCCTGATGCCCTTGCTGCTGGGCATGAATGAGATGATCCTGGCCATCGGCCAGCCGCAGTGGACGAGCCTGGTTGGCCACCTTCTCTACGGCATCATCACGGCCCTCCTCTTCATGCCACTGCTTAAAAGACTTTAGACAGGACGAGAACAGGTACCAGGTGAAGCTCTTCTCCTGGTACCTGTTGCTCTCTTTTCTTTAGCGATGGCCGCAGGGGCAGGACAGGAATGGACTCCCCTCCTTTCATCCCACCGGAAAACCGGCCTCATCGATGGCGTGGCGGATCTTGTCGAGGGCCTCACGGCTGTCGCTGTACTGGATTTTGACGATCTTCTCTTTCAGGTCTCCCTCAACGGCTTCCACCTCGGGAAGCCGCTTCACGGCGCGGGTGATCGTGCTCAGGCAGCCCTGGCAGTGCATGGTCGGGACATGGAGCTCCAGGGTGTGAACCTGAGGGGTTGGTCGCTCTCGCTCCAAGCGTGGCAAGAGCCGGCCGGCAAAGGAGTTCGCGAGCACGGTGCTCACGCTGGCGACCATGGCGATCATCGCCCAAACCGGGTGCACCAGTCCGGTGACGGCAGCAGGCACGCCTATCCCGTTAAAAGTGAAGGCTAATACGAGGTTCTGGATCGTCTTCTGGTACGAGCTGCGCCCAATGTGATAGGCGTCTAAAACAGCCGTCAGGCGCTCGCCAACCAGGATCACGTCTGATGATTCGATGGCGATATCCGTGCCGGCGCCGATGGCAATACCCA
>DATCIL010000144.1:0-1736 GCA_036507795.1 Anaerolineales bacterium
ACCAGCCAAACGTGTTTGCCGTGCCGTGATATTCGTTTACCTCCTTTTCTCCGTCGGGGTAATACGTACTTACCTTGTAACTTTAGTTTCCGGTAATTGAAGCTGCTCCAAATTCGGATTGGAGCAGGTCGAACCTTAAAATTCTTTGGAAAAGCTCGCAAACGAGCCGATTCAGGCCAGCGCAGGCGTTTTTGAGCGCCTGTGAGCGTGAATACCCTTGGGCAAATGGTCTGTAACCGATGACTTTCTCCGAATTCGGCCTTGCTCAGGAGGTGTCAAGTCTGAGAAAGTCGTGCGACCCAGCCAACGGCGCAAGCGGCCTGGGGTGCCTTTAGGGGTGCGGTCCCAGAATCCGGTCGGGATGGGGGGCAGGGTTGCGGCCAAATAGGTCTGAACGGATCCAGCCAGCAAGGACAACTCAGGCAGACGGTAGCAGCTCTCTTCGGCGGAGACAAATTGACGGTGAGCGCCGACCATGTGTTTGGAAGCCAAAGGCACCTGCTCAATCGGCCAGCGATCGTGGTAGAGGCCCCACATATCCGGTCCGCTCAATTTGAGTGGGCAGGCCAGCAGCCAGGGTTCTTCAAAACGAGGATCATAGACCGCCACCACCATGAAGGTTTGGTTCTCTGCAGATGGCTTGCACTCCGTCAGCACCAGGTTGTCCCAAAACTCAGCCCGAAATTCGAGACCGTGATGCTGCCAGGTTTGCACCCGATCTGGGGCGGTTGCCTCAATCTGCTTGCCATTGTAGGAACGAGCCAGCGGACGGACGATGTCGCCATATTCGGGTGGTCGGCCGCCCTGGTACTCGGGCAGAAAATTGCGCCGGGCAGTGAAATTCTTGGCTAACCGCACCTCAAAGCGGTCCAGCTCTGCATCGAAGAGTGCCTTGAGCTTGAAACCAGCATCAAAGACCGGCATTTCATCGTCATCGAGTTTCAGCGCGACCTGCTGCAGCAGTTTACTTTGTAGATTCATTTCAGAAGGGTCAGTCAGATCCGCCCGGATCAGGTCGGCCAGCAAAGCCATGCGTTGCTGGCCGACACGCCCGACTCGCCCGACCATCCCAAACACGACTGCTGGCAAAGCCTTGTCCGCTTCCGCATCATAGTGCTTGCTCTTGATCCCTTTCAGTGTGGGTCTCCAGTAGGCGGTGATGTCAACCGCCTTGGTGTAGTAACCGGCATATTGAGAGGCTTGCCACTCGCCTTGGCTGACCACATGCGCTTGCCAGGTTTCTAACAGCGTTTCGGTCTGCCAGGCTCCATAGCGCATCGCTGCCCATGCCCGCCGCACTTCCTCATCCGAAAGGCCGATCGCTTTCAGCGCCGGAAACATGGCCCCGCGACTGTCGTGCAATGCGCCACTGACGAGCATCCAAAGAAATTGGTAAAGTGCTAAATTCGTTCCAATTGGCAGCTGCTCAACAATCGCTGCCAGGGTTTCTGTGGTATGATTTTTGATGTTAATGGTCTCACCTCATGGTCGGATTTCGTCATCCTTTTCATACCATAAGGTGAGACTTTTTTGTGAAGATTTAGCGGAAACTAAAGATTAGTAGAATGGTTGCAAACTCTCGGTACGGGCCCATATGACTTCAATGTTGTGTGGATAACCCCTCGCGGGAGATATGAGTTAGAGAGAATGGAAAACCAACCCGAAGCAGAGAGAGCGCAGGAAGTCCAAGTGATTAGGCCACCATCACCTGTTGGATCTCCTTTTGGTTTTACGGA
>DATCIL010000145.1:0-2148 GCA_036507795.1 Anaerolineales bacterium
ATTTGCATGCCCGCCCTGGCGATGGTTCTATGAATTCTTACGAAGAATGGTGCCGGGTCCTCGAAGCTTATGCCAAGGCTTTAGGCGACGGATCGTTGAGGAACCTGCATACGCACATCTCCGGCATCGAATACGGCGACAAAGGCGAAAAAGAACACCTGGCCCTGGAGGACTCTGACCTTGATCTGGCCGCCGTCCTGCGCGCCCTTAAAGATTTCGGCTGCCGGGGCCGCCTGCTTTGCGAGAGCCCGGCGATGGAAGAAGATGCATTAAAGATCCAGGCCGCCTGGATGGAAATTTCCGGCGAGACCCGCGAGTGAAGTAGGATTAGAAGATTTTCCTTCAGTTAACCACGCTCTAGCCGCCGTCCCCGGCGGCGTATCCCGGCCGCCTGCGCCCTAAGCAAAGCGACGGCGTTTTCATCTAACCTGCCTGAAATTGACCAATATCAGGTTCTCATCACAATCGGCAAAAGTGTCAAAAAAGATCTTTTCCGACAGGGGCAGCATCGCCTGGTCAAAGAGCTGCACCCACAGGGTGCCGCTTGAGGCCACAGGATCATTTCCCAGGGAAAGCTCGTACCCCGCAGATCCATATTGAGTAGCCGTTCCGGTCATGCTCAGCTTGTCGAGATTCTGACCCTGGAGAGATCCCCCGAGCTGCACGAACAGACCGACCACGGGAGCGCCGTTCAATCCTGTCGCCTGCCCGGCAATCCCCGTCCAATTGCAGCCCAGGTCCGGATGCCCGATGTTCGGAATGGAGACTGGGTCTCCTTGTTGTATGCTATAAGGCATCCCCCCGACCGGCGTATCTTGCGCAATTGGCGTATCGGCGGCAGTTTCCTCGGCAGCGGGCTCCTCGGTCGGCGCTTCTGTCGGGCTGGGAGTCGGCGCCGGGGTTTCGGTGCCAGTTGACACGGGGCTAACCGTTGGCGTCCAGGTAGGCGGCAGGACGTTGCGGGCCGTCGGCGTAGGCGTAGGGAACTCAGCCAGCGCCGGAATTGTGGGTGGCGGAAAAGGGTTGATCCCGATCTGCGGGTTGAAAAAAATAGCCAGGAATGCGCCGGTCACGCACACGACCGTGAGCAGCATCAATCCGGTGATGATATTCCAGACTAAACTGGCGGGGCTTCGAGCAGGGCGAATATCGTCTTGATAGTCAAAAGCATCCATGGTCTTGTCTCCCTTCGTGGGATTTCGTGATGTCTCGTTTTGACTGGCTTCAGGCTCTTAATGAGGCGTGGTTATTCTCATAAATCCGGCACCATGATAAGGATGTCACTCTCGCTCCGCTTCATTTCCAGCCAATCACTGAGGGCCTTCTCTTTGATCATCAACAGAGCGTCGGGCTCCAGAGGCCGATCGGGATCGCGTTCGATGACTTGCAGGATATGATAACCAAAATCCGATTCGATGATGTCGCTGAATTCCCCGGGTTCCAGGGAAAAAGCAACTTCCTCCAGTCCAGGAACCGCCAGATAGCCCCTGGGAAACCATCCCAGATCCCCAACAGTTGTAGGGTTATAGGTGGCTGCCAGGGTTGCAAAGTCGTTGCCAGCTTCGAGCTGAACCCAGACTTCTTGAGCCTGGTCGGAATTATATAGCAAAATCTGGCGCGCATGAGCTTGTTCGGCCGTTTCTGGCACTTTTGAAAGGATCTGATCGCGCATCGAGGCCGCTTCTACCGATCTTGCCAGCGCTTTCCTGAAGCTCTCCTCCGAATAACTTTGCTCGGCTAACCAGTTACTGAAATTCGCCTCGCCGCCGGACTTCTCAATCAACTGGCCGGTGCGCTCATCCAGCTCCGCCTCGCCCATTACAAAACCATTTTCCCGGGCTGCCTGGGCCAGAAGTACCTGGTTGATCAGGTCACCCAACACCTTCTCTTGGGCCTCAATCTCCAAAGCCGCCTCTTCACCCTGCCCGGCAGCCTGGAAGCGCGCCAGCTCTGCCTGGAATTCCTCCACGGTAATCGCCTCACCGTTTATCGTGGCAGCGAGCGGCACCGGGGTGGGAGAAGGTTGAAATGGCGTCGAGGTCACCGTTCCGGTAGGAACCAGCTCTTCAGTGGCACTGGGCAGCGGGCTCGGCGTTTGATCCCGACTTCCGCAAGCTGCGAAGGTCAGTGAAAACAACAGCAGCCACA
>DATCIL010000146.1:0-4514 GCA_036507795.1 Anaerolineales bacterium
CTGGGGGGCGATCCTGGAATTCGCCTGATCGAACCAGCCGAGGGTGGCCAGGTATCTTATTACGACGGGATCCCGCAGTCCTTCAATTTTGGCGCGAACGACTGGTTGGTCGTACCTCTGTTTCACATCTTTGGTTCTGACGAGTTGAGTATCCACGCTCCAGGCGTAGCTGAACTGACCCCCGATCCATACCTGGCTTTGAACAGCAGGGATGCTGAAAGGCTGCAAGTTTCCCAGGGAGATGTGGTTGAAATCAGTATCGGCGAGAAGGTGTTCAGCTTCCCGCTGAAACTGGATGATTCTCTGCCTGCTGGCTTAGCAGGCCTGCCGGTGGGGCTGCCGGCTATGCCCGCGCCAGTCCTGCCGGAATTTGGAACATTGAAGCCAGCCCCTGGTTCGAGGCTCGAGGAGAGCGCATAGGATGAACCCGATCATTGTATCCTTAATCACCATCGTTGGCGTTCTGGCGGCGGTTTTTACAGTGGCCGCATTATTGACATGGTTAGAGCGCCGGCTGTTGGCTTTATGGCAGGATCGCTACGGGCCAAACCGGGCCGGTCCTTTTGGCCTGCTCCAGGCCTTAGCTGATGTGATTAAACTCTTTTTCAAGGAAGTGTTTGTTCCTCCTTTCGCTGATAAGCCTGTATATTTCATAGCGCCGGCAGTTATTGTCACGACAGTGCTGATGTCCTTCGCAGTGATCCCCTTTGCCCCTGGAATCGGTGTTGTCGATCTCAACATCGGCCTGCTCTTCTTGCTTGCCATGTCCTCGCTGGGTGTTTACAGCGTTGTTCTGGCCGGTTGGGCATCTAACAACAAGTATTCCTTGCTCGGCGGCATGCGTTCAGCTGCACAGATGCTCAGCTATGAGGTCTTCATGGGGATCGCTTTGATGGGTGTTGTTTTGTTGGCTGGTTCACTCAATTTGCGTGAAATCGTTGAAGCCCAGAGGAGCCTCTGGTTTTTTGTTCCGCAATTCTTAGGGTTGCTGGTTTTCCTGGTGGCTGGATTTGCTGAGACGCACCGGCTGCCCTTTGACCTGCCGGAAGCCGAAAGCGAGCTGATTGCCGGTTATCACTCCGAATATTCGGGAATGAGCTTTGGGATGTTCATGGTAGGGGAGTACCTGGGAATTACGCTGGTCTCAGCAATGATTACGACTCTTTATTTTGGCGGATGGTCCGGACCGATCCTGCCTCCCATCCTTTGGTTCATTCTGAAGACCTTTTTCTTCATCTGCTTTTTTATCTTGATGCGGGCAACCTTACCGCGCCCGCGCTACGATCAATTAATGGCTTATGGGTGGAAGGTAATGCTTCCGCTGGCCTTGCTCAATTTGGTTGTGACCGGTGGAATTTTGCTGGTAACCGCTTAATCGCCGGAAAGGGAGAGGGTATGCAAACTTTCATCAGCGTGCTGCGCTCGATGTGGGAAGTCCTGAAACATACGTTTGCCAGGCGCGAGACCATTCAATATCCGGATGAGAAACCATATTTACCGCCGCGTTGGCGGGGCCGGATTATTCTATCGCGTGATCCGGATGGCGAGGAACGTTGTGTTGCCTGTTACCTGTGTGCAATCGCCTGCCCGGTGGATTGTATTGCTTTGCAGGCCACCGAGGACGAATACGGCCGGCGATACCCTGAGTTTTTCCGCATCAACTTCTCGCGCTGCATCTTCTGTGGTTATTGCGAAGAGGCTTGTCCTACCTATGCCATACAGCTGATCCCAGATTTCGAGATGAGCGAGTATGATCGGCAGAATCTGGTCTATGAAAAAGAGGACCTGTTAATCAGCGGCCCGGGCAAATATCCCGGCTACAATTTCTACAGGGTTGCGGGGCTGAATATTAAGGGTAAGGACAAAGGCGCCGGTGAGAATGAACGACCTCCGGTGGATGTCCGCACGTTGCTACCGTAAAGGAGGCTTTCATGACAATTGCATTTTACGTTGCGGCGGCCATTGCCGTACTGGCTACCATCTTAGCGATCACCCGCTTTAATCCCGTTCACGCGCTATTGTACGTGATTGTCTCGCTATTAGCAGTAGCCATAATCTTCTTTACCCTGGGTGCACCTTTCATTGCCGCCCTTGAAGTCATCGTTTATGCTGGCGCGATCATGGTTTTGTTCGTTTTCGTGGTGATGATGTTGAATATGGGTCCCAGAGCAGAACGACAGGAGCGTGAATGGTTCAGCGGCCGCGCGTGGCTAGTGCCTGGAATCATGGCGCTGTTCTTGACCCTTGAGTTTGTTTACATCCTGGCTGAAAGCGGGGCGTTGCTCGCCGGAACAACCGTGATCGAACCCAAGGAGATCAGCCTGACTCTATTTGGACCCTATCTCCTGGCGGTTGAGCTGGCCTCGATTTTACTGTTGGCCGGTCTTGTCGGCGCTTATCATATCGGACGGCGCCAAATACCAGGCAACTAAATCCGCATGGAATTATCTTAGTCATCGTCAGCGTTTCGCGGAGGCAGAATGGCAACAATCCCCCTACAACATGGTTTGATCCTGGCGGGAATCCTCTTCTCACTCGGTTTTATCGGCGTTATAACCCGGCGGAATATCTTTTTTATGCTGCTGGCAGTGGAAATTATGTTAAATGCTGCCGGGTTGGCTTTCGTAGTCGCCGGTTCGCAATGGCAGCAGCCGGATGGTCAGGTCATGTTCATGTTCATATTGACTATGGCGGCCGCCGAGGTAGCCGTAGGCCTGGCGCTGGTCTTACAGCTCAACCATCGCTTTAAGACGCTGGATGTAGACTCAGCCAGCGAGATGCGAGGTTAACCATGACCACTGCGGACCTTGTCCCCATCCTTCCCTTGATTGTTTTGACTGCATTCAGCGTGATCGCCCTGCTGGCAGTCGCTTTTTATCGCAACTACTGGTTGACCGTTTTCCTTGCCTTGCTGGGTTTAGCCGCTGCGTTTATCACGCTGCCCCTCTCATATTCCGGCCAGCCTCACGAAGTAACGCCGTTGTTGATCATAGATGGCCCAGCGGTCTTCTACATGGGGTTGATATTTGTCGCCAGTTTCGTGGTCGTTCTGCTTTCAACTCGCTATATTGAAGCTTATAAGGGTTTTCGAGAAGAATATTATTTGCTGTTGATGTTCGCCGCCCTGGGTTCGGCTGTTCTGGTTGCCAGCGATCATTTTGCCTCTTTCTTCCTGGGACTGGAGACCCTGAGTGTCGCTCTTTATGCGCTGATCGCCTATCCTCAACTCGAACGGCGGAGCATTGAAGCGGGAATCAAATATCTCATCCTGGCTGGCGCTACCTCGGCGTTCATGTTGTTTGGGATGGCCCTGATCTACACGGTTGTAGGCACACTTGAGTTTACCGAACTTGTCACAGCTGCGGTCCCTGCAGAGCTTACCAGGCTCTTATATGTAGGTTGGGGTCTGCTGCTTGTTGGGATTGGCTTCAAATTGGCCCTGGTTCCCTTCCATCTGTGGACTCCGGACGTTTACCAGGGCGCTCCCGCTCCAGTCACCGGATTCATCGCCTCGGTTTCCAAAGGCGGTATGTTCGCTCTGATGCTGCGCTATTTCAATTTGGTTTCGATTCATGATACCCAGGTCGTCTGGAATTTGTTCGCCATAATCGCCATCCTCTCCATGCTGACCGGCAACATTCTCGCCTTACTGCAGAACAACGTTAAACGTATTCTTGCATACTCGTCGATTTCCCACCTGGGTTACCTGCTGGTTGCTTTTCTGGCCAGCGGAGCTTTCGCGCAGCAGGCGGTAGCTTTTTACCTGGTCGCTTACTTCGCCACCACCTTGAGCGCCTTTGGCGTTGTCACGTTGCTATCCGATCCTGAAAAAGAGACCGAAGAACTGGACGAATACCTGGCCCTCTTCTGGCGGCGTCCCTGGCTGGCAATCATCTTCGTAATTGCCCTGATTTCCCTGGCCGGGATTCCTCCCTCGATAGGTCTGGTTGGCAAAATTTTTCTGGCAGCGGCTGGTGTGCAGTCCTCTTTGTGGCTCCTCTTGATTGTCCTGGTGGTTGCCAGCGTGATCGGCGTGTTTTACTATATGCGGGTAGTTATCACCATGTTCCGCCGGCCGGAGGAAATGGCACTGCCCGAATTCACC
The DNA here is from genome assembly GCA_036507795.1 of Anaerolineales bacterium. Taxonomy (GTDB): domain Bacteria; phylum Chloroflexota; class Anaerolineae; order Anaerolineales; family UBA4823; genus DASQQR01. The sequence goes on from DATCIL010000146.1 coordinate 4,106, forward strand.
CTCGCCGCCGCGCCGTTTAGCAATGTCGAGGGCGTGGTGCTGGCCGTTTTAGCGCTGCTGGTCGTCGGTCTGGGTCTATATCCAGTTCCGGTCCTGTCGATTATTGAAAGGCTAATTGCTGGCGCTCTATAAGCAACTGCTCAGCCCGAGTCATTCTTATGACCGTCCTAAGCAACCGCTCAGCCGCCGTCCTCGGCGGCGTCTTTCCGCCAGTTAGCTACGCTCTCGCCGCCCTCTTATCATGCTCAGCCGCCCTCCTATTATGCTCAGCCCGAGTCATTCCGATGACCGTCATTCTTATGACCGTCCTCGGCGGCGTCCTGCAATTATCCGCTCAGCCGCCCTCCTATTATGCTCAGCCCGAGTCATTCCGATGACCGTCATTCTTATGACCGTCCTCGGCGGCGTC
>DATCIL010000147.1:0-9317 GCA_036507795.1 Anaerolineales bacterium
GCGCGGTCCCTGCATGCTGCCTGCCACTCCGGAAAAACCTAAAGCGGCCTTCAGCAGCGGGGTTTCAAACCATTCATCCAAAAAATCGGTCACAGGCATAGGCAGCATGCGCAGGAACGCCATCATCTGCCGCTTCCCAAGCCGCCTGAGATTCATGCCCGCAGGCAGCCAGGACAAAAGCTCACCGTAACGATATTTGGGAAGCAAGGGAGGCGCCAGGGTGCGCATGGAATCCAAAATCCGAGCATAACGGGTAGTTTCGGCCAGGAAGGCAGGATGCCGGCGCGCATCCGCTTCGGAAAAGCGGGCAATCTCCTCAGCTGCCCGTTCCGGGTGGCGCCACAATGTCAGCGGCGGGCCGTCCGGCTGCAGCGCCAATGCCACCACCGGGCTTTCGATGAACTCCAGGCCGTAGTTTTGCAGCTGTAGATCAGTTACGATTTGCGGCAAAAACAGACCGGCATCTCCGGCGCCGGTGTTCACCCTGAAACCAGAGAAAACCTCCTCCGTCGCCGCAGCGCCGCCCAGGACCCGGCGCCGCTCGAGCACCAATACGTGCCACCCTTGTTTAGCAAGGTAGGCGGCGGCCACCAATCCGTTGTGACCACCACCGATGATCACCGCATCGTATACACACTTGGAATTCGACGTATTAATTCTTTGCGTCTCCTTTGCGCCCTTTGCATCATCGCGGGAAATCTATTCAACGCCGCTGCTTAATAATTTGCAGTGCCGCCAACCTCCCCGGCGCGCCGGAAATGCCGCCGCCGGGATGCGTGCCCGAGCCGCACTGGTAATAATTGGGGACCGGCGTGCGATACCCGGCGTAGCCCGGCGCCGGTCTCAGAAAGAAGAGCTGCGAAAGGCTTAGCTCGCCGTGAAAGATATTGCCCTGGCTCAGGCCAACGACCTGCTCCATATCCCAGGGCGTCAACACCTGGCGGTGCAGGATGATGTCCTTGAGATTTGGGATATACTCGGCCAGAGTATCCACCACGCAATCACCGAATGCTTCTCGTTGTCCTTCCCAGTCGCCCGAGCGCAGCTGATAAGGGGCATATTGAACAAAACAAGACATAACGTGCCTGCCCGGTGGCGCCATATCAGGATCGATCATAGACGGGATGACGATGTCAATGTACGGATGCCGGGAAAAATCGCCGTACTTAGCATCGTCAAAGGCGCGTTCGATGTAATCCACGCTCGGGCTGATAGAGATCGCCCCGCGCAAGTGCGGGCCAACACCCGGCATGCAGGCGAATTCGGGAGCGGCTGCCAGAGCCAGATTGACCTTGCCGGAGGAGCCGCGGATATTATATTTGCGCACGTCGGAGAGCAGTTCGTCCGGTAAGAGCTGCGGGTCGACTAACTTTAAGAACGTCTGCTTGGGATCCAGGCTGGATACGACCAGAGAAGCCCCGATCTCGTCGCCGTTTTCCAGCGCCACGCCGGTAGCTTTTCCGCCACGCACGATGACACTCGAGACTGGGGCTTCCGTGCGAATCTCGGCGCCAAAGGACTGCGCTGCCCGAGCGATAGCCCGGGCGATGCCTCCGGTGCCGCCTTTCGCAAACCCCCAGGCCCGGTAAGCGCCATCGATCTCGCCCATGTAGTGGTGCAACAGAACGTAGGCCGTGCCGGGCGAACGCGGCCCCAGGTAAGTGCCAATTACACCGCTGGCGCACAGCGTGCCTTTGAGCGGCTCCGATTCAAACCAGCGCTCGAGAAACTCAGCCGAGCTCATCGTCATCAGCCGCACCAGCGTGTAAAACTGATCCTCGGGCAAGCCAAGGAAATGCTTTGCCAGGCGCGCCAGCTTCCTCAGTTCAGCAGGATGGAGGCTGGTCGGGTCGGGCGGCACGATATCCATAATGATCTTTACGGCTTTTGCCATAAAATACATCGTCCGGCTGTAATCTTCATAAGCGTCGGCATCCCGCGGAGAAAAGCGGGCGATGTCTCGCATGGTGCGGAAGTGGTCTTCGTCGCGATAGAGATGGTCGCCGCCGGGTAGGGGCGTCAGAGTGCTTTCTAATGGCAGGATGGTCAGACCGTGTTGAGGCAGGTTGAGATCGCGTACAATCTCGGGTCGGAGCAGACTGACGACGTAGGAAAAGACAGAGAATTTAAATCCTGGAAGGACTTCTTCGGTCACAGTAGCGCCGCCGATCACATGGCGGCGTTCCAACACCAGGACTTTTTTGCCGGCCCGAGCCAAGTAAGCGGCATTGACCAGACCGTTATGCCCGGCTCCGATGACAATGGCGTCGTAATGTTCGGGCATTTTCAGGCTCGTTTTCTGGGCGGGTCAAAAAATGGGAGTTTTACAATCGTCGCGGCAGCCTTCCGGCGAACGTATTCCACGGTAAATTCGATTTGCACGGCAGAACCTTTGCGCGCATAAGGTGTCTCGATAGTTGCGATAGCGATGTAATTTTTGAGAACAGGTGAGAACGTATGGCTGGTAGCCTGCCCAATCTGCCGGCCGTTCTTGTAGACCGGCAGCGCCGAACGGGATGCCCGCCCAGCAACCTGGGGAGCGAGATCTTCGGCGGTGAAGAGCGCCTCCAGAGAATTCCAATCCAGCTGCAGGCCGACCAGCTGCCACTGTGGACCCTTTTGCATAATGCCGAATAGCGCCTTGCGGCCGATGAACGAGCCTTTATTAAAGTCCACGGTCCAGCCCAGGCCGATATCGTACGGGTTAGATTTTTGATCCTTCGTCAGTGCCTTGCGGGAAGATATGTAATCGACCTCTATCAAGAGCAAACCAGCTTCAATCCGGGCGATATCCAGGGGAATGATGCCAGCCGGAAGGATGCCGTAAGCCGCGCCGGTCTGCATTAACCGGTCCCACAACAGCCCGGCGTGTTCCGGTTCGATCCACAGCTCGTAGCCCAGGTCGCCGGTGTAGCCAGAGCGGGTGACGGTCAGCTGATGCGCGCCCAATTTTCCCCTGGCCAGGCGATAATATCGCAGAGCGTCCAGGTCGATCTCGCTCAAGACCTGTCTTAGAATCTCCCGAGAATTCGGACCCTGAACGGCGAGGGCAGCCAGACTGGTAGTAACATCGTCGATTGCGACCTCCATAGCATATCCGCAGTCCTGAAACCACGCCAGGTTGGGATCGGCCGCCGTTATTCGAAAACGATCGGATGCCAGGCGAGCGATGGTGCCGTCATCAATCACGTACCCATCATCGTCACACCACGGCGAATACAGCAGCTGACCTAGCTGAAGTTTGGTCATATCGCGGGGGAAAATACGATTCACCAATTTTTCGGCATCCGGACCGCTAATTTCATATTTGAATAGCGGAGAGACATCGATCAGGGCGGCCGAATTGCGGATGGCGTAGTATTCACGGTCATGAATCGGCTCGTAGATGCCCGCAGCCAAATATCCGGACCAGTTGCGCCATTCGTGGCTTTTGTTTAGGGGAGAGGTCCTGGCGTAAAAAGGAGTTGGGATGGGCATGGACCTGATTATACTCATGAAAAAGCCTCTTGAGCAAAACCTGGTCAGGCAACGATCAATTCTCTTTTATAATGTTAACAAGGGATATCATCACCTATGCGGCACAATCTAACCCCGGAGAATTTTATGAGCAACCTGCACCCCGACCTCGCCCGTATTATGATCACCGTTGAGGAGATTCAGGAGCGGGTCGGTGAGCTGGCTGATCAGATCTCGGAAGATTATTCCGGCGTTGAGCGGATTTATATCATTGGTGTGCTGAAGGGAGCCTTCATCTTCCTGGCCGATTTGACCCGCCAGCTGCGCGTTCCCCACGTTGTCGATTTTATGGCGCTCTCCAGCTACGGTAGAACAACCGTCTCAGGCGCCGTACGCATCGTCATGGATCTGCGAGAACCCATCGAGGGGCAGCATGTGCTCATCGTGGAGGACATCGTCGACAGCGGGCAGACCCTGAGCTATTTGCATAACATACTCAGAGGTCGCAGCCCCGCATCGTTAAAAACCTGTGCACTGCTCCAAAAGGAACGCAACAAATCAGATGTCCCGATCGATTACCTGGGTTTCAGGATTCCAGATGTCTGGGTGGTCGGGTACGGTTTGGATTTCGCCGACAAGCACCGCACGCTGCCGTATATTGCAGAAATGAAGAAGTAATCATTATTGTTCAATTCTCCTCCGCCACCTTTGAATCTTTTGGCACCTTTGGCACCTCTATGAAGGAGGGATAATGGAATATACGTGGAGCATACAGGGTAACGTGCTGACTCCGACCGGGGTTATTCAAAATGCAACAATCTATATAAAAGGCAAACGCATTGACGCGCTGGACGCTTTTGCACAGCGTCCCATCACCGCGGATGCAAAAACTATAGACGCCCGGGGCTACCGGATCGCCCCGGGGTACATCGATGCCCACACGCATGGCGGGAGCGGTCATGATTTTATGCACGCCAGCGCCGGCGACATCGCAGATATCCTGGGCTGGCTGGCGACTACTGGTGTAACCAGCGTATTGCCGACGATTGCCACCGGGCCACTGGAAGAGCAGCTACGTGCTATCAAAACCCTGCGAGAGGCAAAAGAGAGAAAACTCAGGGGTGCGCAAATCATTGGCATTCACCTGGAGGGACCCTATATCAATCCGGAAAAACGCGGCGCTCAATTGAGAGAATCGATCCGGGAAGTCAACCTCCCCGAGATGAAGCATATGATCGAGGCTGGCGGCGGTCTGATTAAAATCGTCACGCTGGCCCCGGAACTGCCCGGTGCCTTTGAATTAATCCAATTCTTGATAGAACAGGATGTGCTCGTTAGCGTGGGTCATTCATCGGCTTCCTATGATCAAGTTATGCAGGCGGCCGAGGCGGGACTGAAACGCGCCACCCACCTCTTCAACGCCATGGCCAGTTTTCATCAACGCGAGCCTGGTCCGGTCGGAGCAGCCTTGCTAAGGGACGATATTTATGCCGAGCTGATCCTGGATGGCATCCACGTGCATCCGGCTACGGCCCAGGCTGTGCTGCGTATGAAAGGATTGGACAGGCTAGTTTTGATCAGCGACGCCATTGCAGCCGCCGGTGTAAGCGACGGCATCTATGACGGGCTGGGCGGCCAGAAAATCCGAGTTGAAGGCGGCGCTGCCCGGCTTGATTCAGGAGCCCTGGCCGGCAGCACCCTCACCATGGACCAGGCAGTCAGAAACGCAGTCCAGATGTTGGGCCTGAGCGCGGAAGAGGCCATCAGGATTGCCAGCCAGACGGCCGCCGAGAGCCTGGGCTTTGAAACGCAGTCGACCAAGGGTATGATCTCCCCCGGCAAAGATGCGGATTTAATCGTCCTGGATGACAGTTTGAGCGTCATCTTAACAATGGTCGCAGGAGAGGTAGTCTATCAGCATCCCGATAGGTCACTTGTAGGATGAGATCAGCCTCCCGGGGGTTATTCTTCGTGCTGGCAACAAATGACCCACTTGCGATCATCTTGGGCGAACAAGCCGTTTGCTTGTTCCGGTCCGAGACCTCCGCGCGGGTAAGGATGTAGCGGCGGGTTTTCCTGCGACTCCCAGGCTTTGATCAGGGGCGTGACCAGCTCCCAGGCACGCTCGATCTCATCATTGCGGGCAAATAAGGATTTGTCCCCCTGGATGGCATCCAGGATTAAGCGCTCATAGGCATCCGGAAGCGCTTTCTCACCATAGACATCCTTGTAATGAAAATCCATGGATACTGGAGAGGTGTCCATGCCTGCGCCCGGGACCTTGAGGTTAAAGCGCAGGTGCGTGCCTTCATCGGGTTGAATACAAATGGCTAATTCATTGGATGTTAGAAATGTACTCCGGGGAAATATCAGGTGCGGCACCTGCTTGAATAGCAGGGTGATTTCGGTATTCTTAACCGCCAGTTCTTTTCCCGCTCGAATATAGAAGGGAACTCCTTGCCAGCGCCAGTTATCGACGTGCAGCTTCATAGCCGCATACGTAGGCGTGCGGGAATGAGGATCGACATCGGGATCCTGGCGGTAATTTTCATACTGTCCCCAAACCACATCACTCATGCGAATGTCCCGCACTGCGTGGAGCACCTTGATCTTTTCATCCCGGAGGGTTTCATCCTTTAAGGATATGGGCGGTTCCATGGCCGTTAGCGCCAGGAGCTGCATCATATGGTTTTGGATCACGTCGCGCACAACGCCAGCCTGGTCATAATAGCTGCCGCGGTGTTCCACGCCGACCTGCTCCAATGCGCTGATTTGGACATGATCGATGTGGTTTCGTCCCCAAATCTCTTGGAAAATGAAGTTGGCGAAGCGGAAAGCAAGAATATTCTGGACGGTTTCCTTCCCCAGGTAATGATCGATACGAAAGATCTGCTCTTCGGAAAAATAAGCCTGCACTTCAGCGTTTAACTGCCTGGCGCTCTCCAGGTCATGCCCGAACGGTTTTTCGATAAGAATCCTCGCCCAACCATTAGCACTTCGATTCAGTCCAGCTTCCCCAAGATTGCGGATGACGTCAGAATAAAGAAAAGGTGGGATGGCCAGGTAGAAGAAGCGGTTTCCACTGGTGCCAGATTTTTTGTCAAATTGGACCAATCTCTCCGCAAGCCGCCGGAAGGTATCCGGCTCATCGTATGAGCCCGGCATGTAATAAAGACGCTCGGCGAAGGCTGGCCACATCTCAGCCTCAAAACGCCCATGTTTCTCAACGCCAGCAAGCATTCGTTGGCGAAATACCTCATCGGAATATTCGGTTCGAGCTACACCTAAGATTTGCAGATTTTTGGGAAGCAGACCGTCGCAATGCAGGCTGTGCAGGGCAGGGATGAGCTTACGCTGGGTCAGGTCCCCGGACGCGCCAAAAATGACCAGAACGCAAGGCGGTATTTCAGCATTCAATTCAGACATATTGAGATTTACCCTTCCAAAAAGCCGTGTCCGCCGAACTGGTTACGCAGGACAGCGAGAAGTTTGGCGGCGTAGCTCTCTTCCTGGCGGCTGACCAGCCGCATCATCAGAGCCAGGGTAATCACCGGAGCCGGGACGTCCTGGTCGATGGCTTCGAAGACGGTCCAACGGCCCTCGCCGCTATCCGCAACCCAGCCCTTGATATCTGCCAGATCCTGGTCTCTTGCAAGGGCGTCTGCAATCAGGTCGAGCAACCAGGAGCGGATCACCGTACCATAGCGCCAGATTTCCGCTACCTGGTGCAGGTCGAGGTTGAATTCTTGCTTGGATTTCATGATGTCAAAGCCTTCCGCGTAAGCCTGCATCAATCCATATTCAATGCCGTTATGCACCATTTTGACAAAATGGCCGGCGCCGTTGGGACCCACATGCCCCCAGCCTTTATCCGGGTCCGGAGCCAGGGCTTCAAAGATAGGTCGCAAGCGATCGACAACCTCCTCATTCCCCCCCACCATCATGCTATAGCCTTGCTTAAGCCCCCAGATCCCGCCGCTGACGCCGACATCGAGGAAGCGAATACCGCTCTCCTCGATTTTTTCCGCGCGGCGCAAAGTGTCCTTATAATTGGAGTTGCCCCCATCGATGATGACATCGCCGGGATCCAATAACTCGAGCAATGATTCGATCACCGCATCGGTGGCCTTGCCGGCCGGCACCATGATCCAACAGGTACGGGGCCGGGCGAGCTTTTCTACTTGCTCGACCATCGTCTTTACAGCGATCACGTTGTCTTCATCCCCCTCTATAGCCAATGCCTCCCCAAAATCGAGCGTATATCCCACCACACGATGGCCGGCGCGCGATAGCCGGCGAGACATATTCCCGCCCATCTTTCCCAAACCGACGATGCCGAGTTCCATTGCTGCTCTCCCTTGCCCCAACGCTTGTTTCGTTTAAAATTTATTTGATTGCCATGCGCTCACGCTTCTCCTCGATTGCCTGCAGGAGTTTGTCAAACGGTTTGGCAAACTTATCTACACCCTCGACCAGGAGCTCGTCCGTAACCTCATCCAAATCAATCCCCAAATCAGCAAGTTTCTCCAGCACCTCTCGAGCCTCGTCCAAATCTTTCTCCAAAGTGAGCGCCACCGTTCCGTGGTCGATGAAGGCCTCGATCGTTTCGGGCGGAAGGGTATTGACCGTGTGCGGACCGATGAGATTATCCACATAGAGCGTATCGGGATAATTGGGGTTCTTGGTGCTGGTGCTGGCCCATAGCACCCGCTGTAAATGCGCGCCCCGGTTCGACAATTTCTCCCAGCGCTCGCCTCTGAAGGTCTGCTTGAAACGCTGGTACGCCATTTTGGCGTTGGCGATGCCAATCTTCCCGTTGAGCTCGCCAGCCTTCGGGTCTTTTAATTCGGCGAGCATGTCATCGACTTTGACATCGATCCGGCTGACGAAAAACGAGGCCACCGAAGTTACCTTGCTGAGATCCCCACCCCTTTCAGCCAGCTTTTCCAGGCCAGAAAGGTAAGCTTGGGCCACGGCCTCATACTGGTCGAGTGAGAACATCAATGTAATATTAATGTTATATCCCTCGGCGATCAGCGTCTTTACGGCAGGAATGCCTTCTTCCGTGCCTGGAATCTTGATATAGATATTGGGCCGGTTTACGCGCTCAAACAAGCTGCGCGCCTCCTGGATCGAGCCGGCGGCATCATGCGCCAGGTGGGGGTCTACCTCCAGACTGACATATCCATCGGCGCGAGCGGTTTCTTCGTAGACCGGTCGCAACACATCAGCAGCCATCTGAATATCTTTGATGGCAATAGCTTCGTAGATCTCCTTAACCCCCTTATTTGCGGCCAGTTTCTCTAAATCATCATCGTAGGCGCCCCCGCCGGTGATGGCTTTCATAAAAATGCTGGGGTTGGAAGTCAGGCCCCGTAATCCCCGATCTACATAATCGCGCAGTTCTCCAGAGGTAATCATCTCACGGCGAATGTAATCCATCCAGATCGACTGTCCCAAATCTAGCAGATGGTGGAGTTTGGTCTTGGGCATATAGGCCTCCTTATCAAAAAATATCACTGGTCGGTACAACGGTAATCAATCTTAATGCGTAGGGCGTCAAAATTCAAGTACCAGTTAAGACTGCCCGTCTCCCAGGCTATCCCCAATCACTGATCACGATTTGCCTGAGCGACTACTCCTAATCAATGATGCGCAGTTGGTCGAAAATCTCACCTTCATCGGTGAACCAGAGGTGAGCATCATCCGCTTCTCGGCGGATAGGCGACTTGCGGGCCTTCATCATCTTCATCTACACCGAGGTCATTAATCACTTCTTCCACGCCTTCCTGGCGCTCAGCAATACTTTCCGCCGGGCGGTTGACGGCGAACTGCGTTCGCTCAGCGGCAACGAAAGGCGC